>NZ_JACOGB010000010.1:0-76171 GCF_014284215.1 Undibacterium sp. FT79W
CTTCTGCCTGCTTCAGGATTGCGATAATCTGGCTTTCGGTATAACGGGATGTCTTCATGTAAAACCTCTAAAAATCATATTTAGAAAATTCTACTTATAAGTCCGATTATTTGCTGGGGGGATTACCGTAGTAAATGACTGCATTTGCAATCAAGCGCGAACATTCATTCCAATTATGCTGCTCTTCTTCAGTTCTAACCCTAAACTTGCCACCGTTGACAAATGCAACTGCTCGCCTGAATTTATGATAAGCCTCGCCCCGGTTCAGTGCCTTTTGCACGCCTTGCCGTAGTTTCGGGTCATCAATGTATTTCAACACATATTCGGTAAAACATAGGTGATCAAGCTCCCATAGCGCCCGTTTGGTCGAATTTTGACGGGTGTAACTTGATAGCTTCCTCACAATTGTTGACTGGGTTACGTCCTTTTGTGCAAGTGATACAAGGATGCGCTGGATATTCGGCCATTCTTTGATGATCAGCTCGTCATTCACTCTACGGCATGGTTTGATCCACACATCTGCGTACTGGTTTGGATGTTGAAAGCTAATGATTGATTCTGCTTTTTTAGTGAAATTCTTGTATCGGGGAGCAAACTCATGCTCGAAAGTACGCAAGATAATGAAATTAACCTGGTTAGTTCCATGTGTATCGGTCGAATGGCGTTCTGGTCTAATATCGGAAGTATTGTTATAAAGCAAATCAAAAACATAGTGACTTTCATGTTCATGGGTACCAATGACCTTGGCATTCACCGGCACATGGTTGGCCACTAATGTCAGACTGCTGACTCCTTTTTGCAATCCAAAATATTTGGGAGAATGGCGCGCATTTAGTGTATCGACCTGCGTCTCCATGCGTTGGCCATCGGAACTTGAGTGCATCGCATCCTCAATATCAAAAAGATGAAATGCTGGTAACTGGGCAATCGCATTAATGATGGCGTCATTGGCTGCCCTCAACGTTTCTTGCCGCAAGAAGTTGCGCGAACTCGATGTTAGTGATGAGTAAGGTATGCCGGAGACTTCAGCCATTTTTCCTAGTCCCATATTCGTGCCCATTGCCACTACGCAGGCAAGGATTTCCTTGGGGTCTGGATCATGTTTAACGTACCTGTCCAGGACGTGCGTAAATCCATTTAGAAAGGATGTCTCGCCAGCGACGAACCACAACAGATCTGCAATCCCAATACCAGGGAGCTGGGTAAAAAATGGACTGTTGATAGGCTCTTCCGATGTTGGATACAAAAGCCTCCAACGGCGCTTCTCACCATTACCCCGAAATTTGATATGCTTATTTTCCCCTTCGCTGATCCTCTGATTGACTCTTTCCAGGAGCGACTCGATCGACTCTTGAAAAGCCGTCAAAGTATCTTCGATTGGTGCTGACAAGAGAGGTAAGTTCAGTTCTGCAATAATTTTCTGGCTGTTTTCCCATTTGTCGTCGTTGATCAAATCGTCTTCAAAACGCCGGTATTCGGTGCTCTTTTGAACAAAAACGTCACCAGCTTCCAGCGCGTTGCGAAGCATTCGGTAGACCAAAAATTCAAAGCGGTCAGGTTCAATCACTTTGCGACGGCGATCTACTTCAGAGGGAACGTATAGATATTTTTGAAGGTGCTTAGGAATCAGGTCGGGTGGGAGCGACGCAGGGTCTATTTTTCCCGGATGCTTGTCCCGCCTGAACAAGTCTTGCAGATAGTCGACAGCATTGATCAGTGGTGCATTCTCGACGCGTCCTGCGAAGTCGAGCACGGCAAACAGGTGACGTAGATTCTGCTTGAATGTCCGCGACAGCGTCCCGTAGTACGCCCATTCAAAAGCTGATTTATCGAAGGCAATCCGGCGCATATAGTCTGAGACAATAGGAAATTGCTCACGATCTAACAACAAAAAAGCTTTATCTTTAATTTCAGAAAATGGTGCATCATGCGCGATAGTATCATCGACAAAAAGGCCTAGAACCTTTCCTGCTGCCTGGAGATTTTTCAGTGCGTCTTCCAGTGCCTGCTGCATCGCCGCCTCAGCATGCGATTTGGCTTGCCTTGAGTATTGGTGTACCAAGTGGATGAAGGCGTCTGTCAGATTGTCGTTAATCTGACGAAAGCGTTGGTATGCAAAACACAAGAGAAAGAGTTGCGCGGTTTGCCGTTGCATCCGTTGCAGTTTATAAACAGTATAGAAACTAACCATCGATGCAAAATATCTGCTGCTCTCTTGCGATAAGCCGGCAGAAGAAAGAAACGTCGCCGCAAATTCGTGTAATGGCTCGAAAAATTCGCGACGTGCAACTTCCCTACGTAACTCTCCATAGGAAAAATCCTTTGCTTCCCGTCTCAATGCGCTGATAGTGTAGATCTGTTCATCAGCTTCCAGAAGTGCAGTCAGCTTCTTACGAATTTCCGGCGTCAGCGCCTCCGTTAGTAATCCAGTAATGCGGGCACGTTCGCCTGAGACCGCCTTTCCGACAATATCCTGAAGCGACGAATACGACGGAGCTACGACTCTATTGATCGACAGTTGCTGGAGTATTTCCCTGAGGATAAAAATCGGTTGAGTTGAGAGCGTTGCAAAACGTTCAGCCTTCGCTTCGATTTCGCTTCTTTCCTGTGTGCCGCACAACCGGTAATCAAAGAGTTCTAATACTGTCTTTTGCAGCAAACCTCTCGTAGGCCGCGATGGCACGCGGATATCGTCAATCGTACGCTCAGGGAAATACGTTTTGATGATATAGAGAAGGTCATTTTCAACTTCGGACAGTTCAAATGCAAAAAATTGGCGCTTTGCTTTGAAGTAACCCAGTTCCAGTATCAAGTGGGCTGCAACAGATGCTCTGCGGATATCACCCGCCGCGGCCTTTTCGACAGAACTTAAATCGAAATAGAGCTGGCGGTCATCGTCGGTAAAGCGCGGTAGCCCATATAAATCCTCGATCTCGTCGTCGCTTAAGATCGATAGGCGATGGGATTCGGAGGCCATTTATGGAAAGTGCACAATGCCATAGTTGAAGAATATCAACATTGCCTTTCTTGGAATCATTTGTCAATGATGAAACGAAAATGATATTTCATTGGCAATGGTAGATTACGTTATTGGAAAATCAGCCTTTTCCGGGTATTTTGGTCATAGGACTGTTCAGACTGCATCTAAGCAACAGTTCACTTTGTATGCGCACAATTGTTAATTCCATTTTTAGTTTCAGTTTTCTTAAATAATGCTTGACCCTGTAGCTGCTACAGAGTGTTTAATGCGAAAATATAAACGCAATCAAAGGAGTCGTGATGAGCGAGCAAGAATCTGGGTGCTGTGGATGTAGTTCCAAATCTGCCGGCAACGACAAGATTTCATTTACACAGGAAGCATCTGTTCTAAATGACAATGCCGAAAAGACATTAACTCTGCGAATTGATCAAATGGATTGCCCAACTGAAGAGGCCTTGATCCGCAGTAAACTAGACAAAATGCCGGGAGTGAGCAGTCTTGTCTTCAATCTGGTGAATCGCCGCCTCACCATTAAGCACACACTCGCAGACATGTCTGTAATAGTTGAGGTTATTACTGGATTGGGCATGACACCAGTCGCTGAAAATACCCAAGGAGCAAACAGTACTTCCACGATTGTGTACTCC
Source organism: Undibacterium sp. FT79W (assembly GCF_014284215.1). Lineage (NCBI taxonomy): Bacteria > Pseudomonadati > Pseudomonadota > Betaproteobacteria > Burkholderiales > Oxalobacteraceae > Undibacterium > Undibacterium sp. FT79W. The sequence goes on from NZ_JACOGB010000010.1 coordinate 3,628, forward strand.
ATAGAAAACATGGATTGCCCAACAGAAGAAGGTTTAATACGCAACAAAATCGGGCCGATGCCTGGGATAGCTCAGCTTGATTTCAATCTCATGCAGCGTAAATTGACGGTCACTCATACACTGGAAAATCCCGATCCGATTCAAGCAGCACTGACTTCGATCGGCATGCAGGCAGTATTGTTAAGCGAAGAAGGTAACAGCAATCAGGATGTCACCGATACCCCGCCACCAAACGTGTTCCGCAAGTGGTGGCTGCTAGGCGCAGCGGCAGCGGCTGCAGTCCTGGCCGAGACATATACTTATATCAACGGATCTGAAAAAGCCTGGCCGGTCATACTCTTGTCTGTTTTTGCGATACTGATCAGTGGCACTGGTACGTATAAAAAGGGTTGGATAGCCCTCAAAAATCTGAATCTGAACATTAATGCCCTTATGGCGATTGCTGTCACGGGGGCGCTGATCATCGGGCAATGGCCGGAGGCCGCTATGGTTATGGTCTTATTTAGCCTGTCAGAAGCAATTGAAGCGATGTCACTTGACCGTGCTCGCAATGCGATACGTGGACTGATGGCTATGACACCAGAACAAGCCAGTGTTTTACAGCAAGATGGCAATTGGCAAATCATTGAAGCCAAATCAATTGCCATTGGTGCTACCGTCCGAGTTGGCCCAGGAGAGCGCATTCCACTGGACGGTGAGCTGAGCAAGGGACAATCGTCGGTGAACCAGGCACCTATCACTGGTGAAAGCATACCGGTTGCCAAGATAGTAGGAGATAAAGTATTTGCTGGCACCATCAATGAAACCGGATCTTTCGAATACCGAGTAACGGCGACACAAACTGATTCCACGCTGTCGAGAATTATCCATGCTGTTGAGGAAGCGCAAGGTAGCCGCGCACCGACCCAGCGCTTCGTTGATGCTTTTGCCAAAGTGTACACACCCGTCGTGTTTATCCTCGCATTGGGAGTGATGATCGTGCCACCGTTGTTATTAGGGCTCCCATGGATGGTGTGGGTGTACAAAGCTCTGGTCTTATTGGTCATTGCTTGTCCTTGTGCTTTGGTTGTCTCAACTCCAGTGACCGTAGTCAGCGGCTTGGCCGCTGCGGCAAAGGCTGGCATCCTGATCAAGGGAGGTGTTTATCTGGAAGAAGGCCGCAAACTGAAATCCCTTGCGCTGGATAAAACCGGCACCATTACGCAAGGCAAGCCCATCGTCACTGACGTTAGACAACTGAGTGGTGATCAGAATACGGCAATCCAGCTCGCTGCTAGTCTGGCGGTGCGATCGAATCACCCGGTTTCTGGTGCAGTAACTACACATTGGAAAACACAAGGCAGTGACGCGCCAGTATGGGAAGTCAGCGACTTTGAAGCGATCACTGGACGTGGCGTTAAAGGTCAAATTGCAGGAAAGTGGTATTACCTGGGCAATCACCGTTTGATAGAAGAACTTAAGATTTGCAACCCAGGTACCGAAGCTATACTGTTTGCAATGGAAGCAGATGGTAAGACAGCAGTGATCATCGCCGATGAAGAAAGGCCGCTTGCCGTGATAGGCGTGGCAGACACTGTGCGTGAAAGTAGTCGCGAAGCAATTGCAGAATTGCATGCACTTGGTATTCGAACCGTCATGTTGACCGGTGACAATGAAATGACTGCGAAAGCGATAGCAAAGAGTGTGGGTATTGACGATGCGCGCGGCAATCTGCTGCCAGAAGATAAGCTGACTGCTATCAACGATGAATTGATGAACTACGGTACTGTTGGGATGGTCGGTGATGGGATTAATGATGCACCCGCACTGGCTAAATCCAGCATAGGCTTCGCTATGGGAGCTGCCGGGACTGATACTGCTCTTGAAACTGCTGACGTGGCTCTAATGGATGATGACTTACGTAAAATTCCACAGTTTGTTCGTTTGAGTCAGCGTACTGCTGCCGTCTTGAAACAAAATATCACTTTGGCCTTGGGCATTAAGTTGATCTTTCTGATCATGGCCGTGATGGGGATTGCCACCTTGTGGATGGCTGTATTTGCGGATATGGGAGCGAGTCTGTTGGTGGTATTTAATGGTTTGCGTCTCGTACGCAAAGTTAAATAAGAGATCAGCCATCATCATAAGCATATCGAAATAAATCATCACGGCCAAAAAGCGTTTATCTGCTATTTCTTGTTTTCACTCTCCAGGTAAGCTGGAGAGTGGCGTGTGAGTATTGCAGGCGTGAAACAGGATGTCCGTACAACATTTTGGTCACCACGATCATTAGCACAAGGCTACTGGTGAACATCAACAACCGAGCAAGAAACTGAGCTCTCCCTGAAATCTAGTCTGCTGCAAGTGATGTAAAGTTAATATTGCTTGATAAAGACTGGAAATGGAAAAATGCCGAAGTAGGCATACCGACCGAGTCCAAGAAACTGGTCATCAAACTCGTCCAAGATTGTGAATTGGTGGCGACCAGACGCTGCGAAACTGGATCAGGGCAGCAGAAGTAAAACCCAAACGTGCCGCCGACAACAAAGAGGTGACGCCAGAGGCAATGGAACTCTCCAGACTGCGCGCTGAAAACACTCGGCTGAAGCGGGAGAATGACATCATAAAACAGCAGAGGTCGGTTCAACTGTAGTAGTTGCGACCCGATCTGACAGTCACCCGGTTTGAAGTGCGGAATTGTCAGATCAAATTCAGTTATTTAGTTTTGTGATTTTATCGTGCCACGCCTCCTTTCCGTCAATGAGTGTCTGAATTGGTGTGCGACCACAACACATTTTTCCTTGATGAGTACGTTCGTGATTGTAGTCATACAGCCAGTCATCCAGGTCCTTCTGCAACTCCTCCATCGACAAGTAAATCTTTTTCCTGAACGTGACCTGGTAAAACTCATTCAGAATCGTTTTATGGAAGCGCTCGCAAATGCCATTGGTCTGAGGGTGCCGTACTTTGGTTTTCGTGTGTTCGATTTCATTCAACGCAAGATAGAGTTGATAGTCATGCGCTTCTGGCCTGCCGCAATACTCGGTTCCCCGATCAGTTAAGATTCGAATTAAGCCCATTTCGTAGTCGGCAAAGAGCGGCAATACCTTGTCATTGAGCAGATCCGCAGCCGTAATCGGGGTTTTGGTACTGTATAGCTTAGCGGTAGCGACCTTCGAATAGGTATCAACGAATGTCTGCTGGTAAATACGCCCAACGCCCTTGATCGTGCCAACGTAAAACGTATCCTGGCTGCCAAGATAACCAGGATGTGCAGTTTCAATTTCGCCGACCGCAACATCATCATCCTGCTTACGCTCAAGAGCAACGACTTGCGCTTCAGTCAGAATTTCACCCGTTTCAGCGATGTGTTTCTCTAAGGCTGACAGCCGCTTTTTGAATGACTCCAGGTCGTGCCGTAACCAGACTGAACGCACGCCAGAGGGCGAAACAAATACGCCGCGCTGCCGCAGTTCATTGGAAACCCTGACTTGGCCGAATGCCGGCTGTTCAATTGCAAACGCTTTAACTGCATCTTCAACGACGTCATCAACACGATTGCGCAGATTTGGTTTTCTCCGGTTGGAATCGATCAGAGCTTCAACTCCTCCAGACTCAACGCCAGATTGATAACGGTAAAACGTGTCCCTTGAAAAGCCCATCACTTTGCAGGCTCGGGACACGTTACCTAGTTCGGCAGCAAGGTTGAGCAGCCCAACCTTGTGTTTGATGATGTTTTGAGAAATACTATTCATGAGATTACTCCTATGGCACTTTCGTGCTGGTTTAATAAAGATTTGCACCTCTATCAAACCGGGTAATCTCTCCTTTTGCAAGGACCAACTGTCAGATCAAATCGAAACTAATACAGTTCAACCGGTCAACGCAATACCTTCTGGTCTAAAAAAGGTAAACGTACTCCGATCAAGGCAATCATTGCACCCGCAACGTCGAACAAGTCTGTATGTGAATTCGACTATTTTTGCGCAGGAGGGAGTTGGCTCATCCATTGTTGATGCCACATCATGTGATTCATCATCATTTGTTGCGAACCCAAATATTGATCCATCATGTACTGCCGTTGCCTGACCTGCTCAGATGTCAGCTTTGAATAATAATTACCCATCGCATGCCATCCCATTGGGCCATTCATCATACCGCCCATCATGTGACCGCCCATCATGTGGCCATTGCCGCAGCATCCCATCATACCCGGCCCCCACATGCCTTGCATCACGGACATTGCGTTTTGCATGGTCACCCAGTGATCCTGTAGTAACTGCTGACGTTCCTGAGGATCCTGAGTTTGCTGCAACTTCGTCATTTGATCCTGCATTTTTTTCATATTGTCCTGTACCTGCGTCATCTGCTTGTCGAATTCAGCAGGGCTTGGAGGTACTGGTGTTTTTGGCGCGGCTTGCGTTGTCTTGGGTTGTACAGGTAAAGATGGTTGCTGTGCGAGCGCAAACGAACTAGCGAGCACAAATGCTCCCAATACAATTTTTTTCATTTTATTGCTCCTTCAAAGTTGTAAATATCAGATCGATATACAGGGGGGGAACCCTACAGACCATACTCGCGATTGGCATGCGCTCCATTTTTTGTTTTACTCCAGCTTGTCCACCAAGCGCAAGCCATTATAACCTCTTACCAAAACACTTTTCCTGTGAAATTCCTTTGCCTCCCACCAACGTGCATGGCGATCAAAATAGCACTCTTACCATTCATGAATCCGACAATTTTTGACACTGAAGACTTTGACGGAACGCTCAAATACATATAAACATGGCTAATCATCGAGTGATCTTCAACAACGCTCATTTTCTTCGGTTCGCCAATTTCCGAAAGTAATAATTTCAGGACTCCTCTGAAGCTTGGTTACTATCGGTTAATGATGGATTAAGTACGGTTTTGGTTCCCGATGCGCTGATTTAGTATAAAACTGATAATAATAATCACCAGAATTGCTGTTTGCGCCATAATGCTTTCCGTTGATGGATAAATTCCCAGCAGATCAATACGAGGTATTGCAATCGGTGTGACATTGATTACGCCAGCCTCTTGCAGTGCAGTGATACCTTTGCCTACCAGAACGAAAGCCAGAATCGCCACCAAGGCAGAACTGACCGCAAAGAACTGACTAATTGGCAATCTTGCTGTAGTCCTGAGCAAAACAACAGCAATCACAGCCAAAATCACGATACCCACCAACAAGCCTATTAATAAATAACCGCCGTTACCGTCGCTCCATAATGCTGCGTAAAACAGCACAGTTTCGAACACCTCCCGGTAGACTGTAACAAACGACAGCAGGAATAACATCACTGCCGAGCGCTTGTTAAGTGCGGAGGATAATTTGTCTTTGACATACTGTTGCCAGCGTCCGGCGAGGCTCTTTTGGTGCATCCAGATGCCAACACTGAGCAATATCACTGCTGCGAACAGTGATGAGTAGCCTGCGGTCATTTCTCGGCTGGCACCGCTAAACGTCACCAAATAGGTCGCTGCCACCCAAGTCAATCCGCCAGCAGCCAATGCGGCGATCCAACCAGCATGCACATACGGCAGCACATCCTTGCGTTCTGCCCGTTTAAGAAAAGCAATCATCGCTACTACCACCAGAAGTGCCTCGATCCCTTCACGCAGCAAGATAGTTAAGGCACTGATCAAGGTGCTGATGGGGTCGCTGTTACGCGACTGTAAAGCTGTTTTCGCCTGGTCGAGTTGCACCACCAATTGCTGTTCGATGGTATGAGCTTCATCCCTCTTTCCGGCAGTCACTGCTGCACGGAATTCACCCATGGTTTTTTCGATACTATTGAAGAGCACCTTATTCTTGGTAACAAGTGCCGGTTCAATTGGCTCAAAACCGTCAAGATAAGCAGAAATTGCCAAGCGAGATGCTTCAGAAATATCACCTTTATCCAGAGCAGCAAGGCTTTCTTTCAAACGTGATTTTGACAATGCCAAAGAATCGGGTTTGTTTTGTTCCAGTATTTGCGGATTACTCTTCAAGTACGCCATCACTTGTACTGCTTGCCCGTCTGGCAAACTCTTGGCAAGCGCCGTTTCTGATGTCTGACTCAATATACTCAACGACGGTACCGATGCATGCAAAGCTGAATTTGTTTCCCACAACTTCTTGCCAGCCTCACGATCCGCGTCACTATAAGGTAAGTTCGATGCAAAAAAAGCGAGAGCCCAGCGCTCATTGTCGGTCAATTGGGCAAAAGCAGGCATTGATGTACCTTTTACCCCTTGAGTGATAATTTGGTGCAATGAAAACAAGCTTCTTTCTTTGGCCCGGTCATGCCCGGTCAAGGCGATGGGTGGCGGATTCAAACTAGCCGCCAAAGGACCATCGCCGCGACCCAAACTACCGTGGCAACTAACGCATTGCGCCTGAAATAACTGCGCCCCCAGCTTTAAATCCGGCGTCTTTCCCGGGGATACTGGCACTGGATAAGCAGCCAGCAAGGCGCCTGCCAAGCCGCGCGCTTTAGTTGATACGTTTACTGCAGCAGATTTTTCTGCGACCAAACTGCGTAATTGAGTCGCCTGTAGTAGTAAATCTCTTTGAGCGGCGTTGGCAGGCAATTCTCCTAACTGGCGCTCTGCTGATAAGGCAAATTCCTGCATCTCAGCATATTCCGGGGCACTGACAACCTTCCCATCTTTGACTGCACCACCATAATCAACGGCAAGGTAATCCAGCAATTGCCAGATTTGCTTCGCCTTGTCTTGCTCAACAGTAGTTTGAGCAATCACCGGCGATACTGCGTACAGGAAGCTAATCAATAAAAATAGAAGTATGCGTAGGAATGACATAGCGTTTGAAAGATCTCTGCGCACAGCGCCCAAGTTAGAAATGAGAATCATTATACTTTTATTTTTCGCTTCTGGCCTGCACGATCCTCGACAACCGCCGGGAGTTTTATCTTAGCCCGGCGTTTTTCATTATTTCATCTTCAGGATTCGACTGGATTGCATTTAGATACAGGATGCAAAAGCGACTATTGGATTTGGAAAATTTTTGGCGAGGCGGAAATGTGTATGCACTCGTAGTGATATACTCATCATATGGCTCGTCGAACTCTTATCATGTTGATTACTATACTTACGCTGCAGTTTAGCTGGAGTGTGGCTGCGGTCTATTGCACGCATGAAACGGGTAAAGCAGCAAATCACTGGGGACATCATCCCGACACCAATCCCTCGGATAACGTCGTTTCGGTTCTGAAAGAAAAACAGGCGGACACGAAAAAGATCTCCGTTCATTCTCACTGTGCTTCGTGCGCACACGGGACGTTATCGCTTGATAGCTTCGAAAGTATTTCGCATCCTCAGATCGCCGAAGCTGCTCCAATGTTCACTGAAATCGTCCTCTCCTCGTTTTATACCGCTCCTCCAGAGCGTCCTCAGTGGGTAGCCGTCGCTTAACTCCGGCGGCTGTATTCGTTCGTCTCTCTAAAATTGTGACTTACGCCTGAATGTGGGCGGAGGTTGCTGTACACCGCCGGATTCCTTCGTCTTTAATTTTCGGAGTTATCCATGCAATCCCTACATTTAGTTTTGGGAGCGGCTGTCCTATTGGCACAGTTGATCCCTTTTAGTACTCAGGCTGCTGTACAACAAAGTGATGCCTTCACTATCGGTGAAGTAGCAACCGCAGCAAATACAAATTCCGCATCGCTGACGCTGGAACAGGCTATCGCAATGACCCTATCGATCAGTCCTGAGCTGCGTTCGGCCGCACACAGTGTTGAGATCACCGAAGGTGCTCGCGTCCAAGCCGGAGTCCGGCCAAATCCTGAATTGGCACTACTGCGCGAAGGTACTTCTTCGCGTAGTAATCGTTCCGACACCTATCAATTAAGCCTGCCCATTGAGCTTGGCGGCAAACGAGGCGCCCGCATCAAGCTGGCAGAACAAGACCAGGTTCTGGCCCGCGGCGATGTGAATGTTACAGCTGCGGAGTTGCGTGCGAACGTCACTGCTGCCTATTTAGAGGCTCTTACGACGCAAGAGCACGTTGCACTCGCTAAGGAATCTTTCAGCCTGGCAAGTAAGTCTACTAATGCCGCTGGTCGTCGCGTTGCTGCTGGCAAGATCTCCCCGTTAGAGCAAACTCGATCAAGCGTAGCGGAAGCAAGCGCACGTTTGGAGCTATCGCAAGCGGTCGCAGACGCTACATTGGCGCGGCGTCGCCTGGCTGCGTTCTGGGGCAGCACTCAGCCTGAAGAACGCAACTTGGTGACGCCTGATATCAACCTGACTGTCATTCCGTCATTGCAAGAACTGCAATCCCGTCTAAATGCTTCACCACAGATACAACGAGCGCGCGCGCAGATCGAACGCGAAGAGGCCAGCTTTAATCTGGCAAAGTCAGATCGAGTTCCTGATCTGACGCTCACATTTGGGAAAAAGAAAGACTTCCAGACTAACGTTTCTCAGACGGTTGTAGGCATGGCGATACCGTTGCCGTTTTTTAACCTAAATCAGGGCAACCTCCTGTCCGCAATGCGCCGAGTTGATAAGGCAAAGACCGATGCCGAGATTGCGTATCTGAATGCAACCCAAGCCTTAGCCGACGCACACCAACGGGCGTCCATTGCTCAGGAGCAGATTGAGAGCATGCGCAGCGAGATCCTGCCTGCCGCACAAAGTGCATTCAACGCGGCAGTTACTGGCTTTGAACTGGGCAAGTTTGGATTTATTGATGTGCTCGATGCCCAACGCACCTTATTCCAAAGCCGCGCTCAATATCTGAGCGCGCTCTCCGCCCGCTATCGCTCTCTTGCCGATCTGGAACGCTATATCTCAGTAGAACCCATCGTTGGCAACTACATAACTGACAGGAATGCAAAATGATGCTCAATATTGATAAGAAATCTCAAAAAGCCGCGCTGATCATAGTGCTTATTGGTGCCGTACTGGGTGCAGCCATCCTGTTATGGAAAAAGGACAGTGGCGGTGGCACCGCTGAAGCTCAACATGCAGAAAATTCCGCGAAGAAGGATGTTGGTGATCACGCCGGCGAAGAAGGCGTGGTACTAATGAGCGAAAAGCAGATTCAGACTGCTGGTGTGACGCTCGCAAAAGCTGAAGCGGCCACGATGGGCAACATCATCCAGTTGCCGGGCGAGGTGCGCTTTAACGAAGACCTGACGGCGCACATCGTACCGCGCACGCCTGGTGTGGCCGAGTCTGTTTCCGCAGATCTGGGGCAAAGCGTTAAGAAAGGCCAAGTTCTGGCAGTGATCTCCAGCCCTGCTTTGGCAGACCTGCGTAGCGCGTCGCTCGCGGCGCAAAAGCGACTGGGCCTGGCACAGACCACCTACCTGCGCGAGAAAAAGCTGTGGGAAGACAAGATCTCGGCAGAACAGGACTATCTCCAAGCACAGACCGTGCTGCGCGAAGCTGAAATCGAAGCTCAGACAGCTCGATCCAAACTGGCAGCATTGGGTGCAGGCGAGTTTGACGGTGCACTCAATCGCTATGTCCTGCGTGCACCGTTCGACGGCGTCATCGTGGAGAAGCACATCACACAAGGGGAAGCAGTCAAAGAAGACGCAAATGTTTTTCTGCTCTCGAATCTGTCCAGTGTGTGGGTGGAAGTTGTGGTGACACCAAAGGATCTGGAGCTGGTTCGAGTAGGTGAAACCGTTACGATCACCTCTGCAGCCAATGACACAGCTGCTACCGGAAAAGTCAGCTACGTCGGCAATCTACTTGGCGAGCAAACCCGCGCCGCCAAGGCGCGCGTTGTCATCGCTAATCCGAATATGGCGTGGCGCCCAGGCCTCTTCGTCAATGCCGCTATGAAGCGCGGTGAAAAGAATGTTCCTGTCGCCGTCGCTGCTGACGCGGTCCAGACCATCGACGGTAAATCCGTAGTCTTCGTGAAAGTCGAAAAAGGTTTCAAAGTCCAACCCGTCAAGATAGGCAGCAGCGATGGCAGGCTTGTTGAGATCGTAGAGGGCTTGCCCGCCGGAAGCCAGTATGCCGCGAGTAATAGCTTCGTAGTCAAAGCTGAGCAGGGCAAAGGTAGTGCTGGACACGAAGACTAACTAAGGAATCAACCATGTTTGAACGAATAATTCAATCTGCCATCGTGCACCGATGGCTTGTCATGCTGGCCGTGCTTGCAATGGCCGCCATTGGTGTCTACAGCTATCAGAAGCTACCGATTGATGCTGTTCCCGACATTACCAATGTGCAGGTGCAGATCAACACCAGTGCCAGTGGCTATTCGCCACTGGAAGTTGAGCAACGCGTGACTTTCCCAATCGAGACGGTGATGGCGGGACTTCCTAATCTGGAGCAGACTCGATCGCTGTCGCGTTACGGTTTGTCTCAGGTGACTGTCATCTTCAAGGATGGCACCGATATCTACTTTGCGCGACAGCTTGTCAATCAGCGCATTCAGGAAGCGAAGGAAAATTTGCCTCAGGGTGTCGTGCCTATGATGGGGCCAATCTCTACCGGCTTGGGAGAGATCTACCTTTGGACGGTTGAGAGCGAGCCAAATGCAAAAAAGCCTGACGGTACGCCTTACACTCCAACTGATCTGCGCGAGATCCAGGATTGGATCATCAAGCCACAATTGCGCCAGGTGGAAGGCGTCACTGAGATCAATTCGATCGGTGGCTATGCCAAGGAATATCACATTACTCCTGACCCTGTGAAACTGAGTTCCTATGGTTTAACGCTCAAGGATGTTGTAGGCGCCATTGACCGCAACAACAATAACGTTGGCGCCGGCTACATTGAGCGCAAGGGGGAGCAATTCCTGATCCGTGCGCCTGGACAAGTACGCACACTGGATGATATTCGCAACACGATTCTGAACAATGTGCAAGGCGTCCCAATTCGTGTGCGCGATGTCGCAGAGGTTGCTATTGGTCGCGAGCTGCGTACCGGTGCTGCCACGGAGAATGGTCGTGAGGTTGTGCTGGGCACCGTCTTCATGCTCATCGGAGAAAACAGCCGCGTGGTCTCCCAGGCTGTCGCCAAGCGCATGGAAGCCGTGAACCGCTCCCTGCCGACAGGGGTCAAGGCCGTACCCGTTTATGACCGTACAGTGTTGGTCGACAAAGCTATCGCAACAGTTAAGAAAAACTTGCTCGAAGGCGCAATTCTGGTCATCGTGATTTTGTTTCTGTTCCTGGGCAACATGCGTGCAGCAATCATAACTGCGATGGTGATCCCGCTGGCAATGCTCTTCACCTTTACCGGGATGGTCACGTACAAAGTGAGTGCCAACCTGATGAGTCTGGGGGCGCTAGACTTCGGTATCATCATCGACGGTGCCGTTGTGATAGTCGAAAACTGCATTCGCCGCCTGTCGCATGCACAAGAGCATTTCAAGCGTGAACTCACTCTGCGTGAACGATTCCATGAAGTGTTTGCCGCAGCCAAGGAAGCTCGCCGTCCGCTTCTGTTCGGCCAGTTGATCATCATGGTTGTATACCTGCCGATCTTTGCACTTGCTGGTGTCGAAGGCAAGATGTTCCATCCGATGGCCTTTGCCGTGGTTGTCGCACTGCTGGGCGCCATGATTCTGTCCATGACCTTCATTCCGGCTGCAGTAGCACTGTTCATCGGCAAGCGCGTGGCTGAGAAGGAAAATCGCCTGATGGTGATGGCGAAGAACGGCTACGAGCCTTTGCTTGCAAAGGTCATGAACAATGCCACCACCGTGATCACCGGCTCCGTAGTATTGATCATTCTGTGCGGCTTGCTGGCGACCCGTTTGGGCAGTGAATTTGTGCCAAACCTGAATGAAGGCGATATCTCTATTCAGGCGCTGCGCATCCCAGGCACCAGTCTGAGCCAGTCACTGGAGATGCAAAAGAAGCTGGAAGCTGGCCTGAAAGCCAAATTCCCGGAAATCGATCGTGTCTTTGCACGTACCGGTACCGCAGAAATTGCATCGGACCCGATGCCACCGAATATCTCGGACGGCTATATCATGTTCAAGCCAGACTCGGAATGGCCTAAGCCGAAGAAAACCCGCGACGAATTGGTCGCCGAAATCAAGGAAGAAGCCGAGAAATACGTCGGCAATGCCTATGAGTTCTCGCAGCCTATTCAACTGCGTTTCAATGAGCTGATTTCTGGTGTGCGTAGTGACGTCGCGGTCAAAGTCTATGGCGACGATATGGATGTTCTGGCTGAGACAGGTAAGAAGATTGCGGATGTGCTGCAGCGCATACCGGGCGCCACCGAAGTAAAGGTGGAGCAAACTGGTGGATTGCCAATGCTGACCGTAAAAATCGATCGTGAGAAGACTGCGCGTTATGGCTTGAATATCGGCGATGTACAAGAAGCGTTGGCGATTGCCACCGGTGGCCGCGAGGCCGGCATCATGTTCGAAGGCGACCGCCGCTTCGATATACTGGTCCGCTTGCCGGAAACGCTGCGTAGTGACCTGGATGCCTTGCGCCGCTTGCCTATCTCGCTGCCGGCGCAAGCTGGTGCCACAACCTCGTTCATTCCGCTGAGCGAAGTGGCCTTGCTTGATTTTGCTCCAGGTCCGAACCAGATCAGCCGCGAGAACGGTAAGCGTCGCATTGTGATCAGTGCTAACGTCACCGGTCGTGATATCGGTAGTTTTGTTCCTGAGGCGGAGCAGGCAATCGCCAAGAACGTCAAGATTCCCTCCGGATATTGGACAACCTGGGGTGGCACCTTTGAGCAGCTTCAGTCCGCAACAACTCGACTGAAGATTGTCGTTCCTTTAGCTCTGTTCCTTGTGTTTACGCTGCTGTTTGTTATGTTCAACAGCGTCAAGGATGGTCTTCTGGTGTTCACGGGCATTCCGTTTGCACTGACTGGCGGTATCATCGCGCTGTCGATGCGCGGTATTCCAATGTCGATCTCTGCTGCGGTGGGCTTCATCGCGCTGTCAGGCGTGGCAGTCCTTAATGGTCTGGTAATGATCTCTTACATCCGATCCTTGCGTGAGGACGGGATGAGCTTGGACACCGCAGTTATTACTGGTGCTTTGACACGTTTGCGTCCCGTACTGATGACCGCACTGGTCGCTTCGCTTGGCTTCGTACCTATGGCGTTGGCAACCGGGACAGGTGCAGAGGTGCAGAGACCGTTGGCAACAGTAGTCATAGGCGGCATTCTGTCGTCGACAGCACTGACTTTACTGGTGCTACCTCTACTTTACTGCTTGATGCATAGAGGTGATCCGGAAGAAAAGGAAGTTGTACCTGATGACGCACAAACTGCTCAATAACTCGAAATAACTTTCTAAATGGCGGGCCGCAATTGCGACCCGCCGGGTATCGTTTCTACGGACAGCGGCTGAACGAAGGCTCGCACAGGAAACCGTGCAGCATCTGAATGCTCGATACTCCTTAAGCAAGCTAAAAATTGCGCTCAAGTAAGATCATCTTTGTTTTCAATTTTCAGTGCGGCAATTGTGGGGGAAGCTGACAAGCTGGCCTCAATTTTATGCTGAGCAAATGGATCAATTGCATCCACGTAGCGCATCGCGCTTTGCACACTTTTCCAGCCAACATATTCCATCAATGTTTTGATATCCCAGCCATTGCCGCTTGCCCAGTTGGCAAATCCACGTCGAAGAGAGTGAGCGGAATAATCGTCGGAATTGGCCACGCCGGCATCTTTGAATATTGTGCGGAGCAGAGGTATCAAGCTGTCCATGTGAAGCCCCTGATTGCCGATTCCCCCCCAGCGGTTCACAGACCTGAACACCGGCCCTGAGTCAAGCTCAGCCGCCTCTTTCCATGCAATATAGGCCGCAACAGGACAGAACTGCTTCAGTGCTGGTGCCTTCAAAGTTACGCCTTTATTCTGGCGATCACCTTTTGTGTGCGGCAAGAAAAAACTCATACCATGACCTGGAGAGACTTCAATGTATTCGACCTGCAAGCGGGTAAGCTCATCGCCACGAAAACCTCGCCAGAAACCAAGGAGCAGTAAAGCTCGGTCTCTGGTATGACGTAGTTCCGCAGCGCGATTTCCAGATGCGCTTGCAGTTGTAATTGCTTGATCTAGCCATCGATCCACCATACCAAGCTGCTCAAGCTGAAATGGTTTGGCCTGTTTTTCTTGTGCAGGATGTTCCCTTTGTATGCCTCGGATGACTTTTTTAACGAGGGGCGCCTTGGTCGGATCAGGGAATCCCTGATCGATATGCCATTGCGCCAGAGCAGCAAGACGTTGACGCAACGTGTTGATTGCCAGCTTTTCAGCGTGGTCAACGAGGTACTGAGCAATGTTCTCGCTGGTGGCAGGCAAAAAACCACCCCACTCAATTTCGTAGTGCCGGACGGCGGACTGGTATGCCACGCGGGTATTGTCACGCGTTCCTGCATGGAGGTAGTGATCGATTTTGCTCATGCTACTCATCCCCAGATTTTGAGATTATTGGGTAAATTCGGCCCGCATCAAATATTGCGTCAATTTTAACGCGTTTTTTGGACTGACACTGGATAAGATTACTTTATCCTGTATTTATTTATAGTCAGATTTGACTTGAAATTAGAGTCCATTTAGTATGTAATTACATGGTACGTAATATATTATTATATTCAATGGAGTAATCAATGGCCAGAACCGGATTATATAAATCAGAAGTCGAAAAAGCGCGTAATTCGCTCATTGCTCAAGGACGTCATCCTTCTGTTGATGCTGTCAGAATTGCTCTCGGCAATACCGGTTCAAAAACCACGATCCATAAGTATTTAAAGGAATTGGAAGAGGAAAATGGCGGAACAGTGGTCCGGCAAGTCACGATAAGTGCGGCCTTACAAAACCTGGTCGCTCAGCTCGCTACCCAGCTAGAAGCAGAGGCAAGCAGCCGCATCGCTGACATGTCTGTTGAGGTTCTTGAAAAAGACCGCCTACATGCTGCAGAGATTGAAGAGGTCAATGCAAAACACACGCAAACAAAGGAAAAGCTTGATCTGACAATTGCTGCTATCAAGCAGGAAATCGATTTGCATGAGCAAACAAGAGAGGCTTTGCAAAGTGAATCCATGACCCGTCACACCCTCGCTCAGCAAGTGATAGACCTCAAGGAGCGCCTGGCAGAAAACGATGCCTACCGCCATTCTCTCGAAGAGAAACATCAACATGCCCGGGATGCACTTGATCACTATCGCGCATCAGTCAAAGAACAGCGCGACCAGGATATACGTCGTCACGAACAGCAAATGCAGCAACTCCAGGCAGAATTGCGACAACTACAACAAACCTTGGTAGCCAAGCAAAATGAAATCACCCGACTCAATCAGGATGGTGCAAGATGGGTTGCAGAGATATCCCAAGCACAAAAAACAATCTATGAAGATAAGGCAAACCTCACCAAGCTTAATAATCAAATTGAAGCCCACAAAGCCGTAGAGCAGAAGGCTAAAACTTTGCAAGCACTTTTGACTGAAAAGGACACCCAGATCAAAGCTTTGGAGGCAATGCAAAGTCAATCAGAGGCTAACCAGCATGAATTGAAACATCAGTTGCACCACATGGAGATCGACCTGGCCAGCGCCAATGCCAAACTAGAGGCTCAAGAACAAATGATGGCAGATCTGAAATCATTACTCAGCACAAGTGTTGTTGTTAATAGTGGAGAAGCTCCGCCAGTGGGATAGTAGTATACGGGCATCCTCAGCTCCTTTGATGTCAGCGTTGAGGAAATTGAGATGATAGGACATTTTGTCAATTTCCCAGAGGGAGTTAAACAGCATATGGGACAAGCAAAAATTAGACAGCGCGAGGGCTTTGCACCAAAACTGATCGAAGAATGGGAAGCGGAAGACTGTGTGAACTTTGCCGTAGCATTGGCACGCATAACAGGCTGGCTTCTTCACGTAGACTGGCTGACTCCGTCGGATGAAGAAGATATTCCCGAATCAGAATTAAAACCATTGCGGGTGTATGTTGGCGACAATCGAGAGGGAGTATTTGATGTGCGCGGAGTCAAGTCGATAGAGGACTTTTCTCAAGGCACTGTTTTCAAAATAGCAAAAAGTTTTAAGCCCAAGCAAGGTGGCATTCGTACCCGGTATTATGATGAAGCCGCTCTTTTGAATCTGCCGCTCAAATACTTTCCGACTGAAGAGAAAATTGCCATCGCTACTGAGGCTATTAAAGCGCGCCCACAATTTTTAAATGCCATCCCAGCAAAACCACAGTCAAAAATACCGGCATATCATGCGGCAAGATACACTTTCGGAAAATGCGTTGCCTATGCAGAAGCATTGCGTGAACTAACTGGCTTACAAACAGCTGCTATCATGGTAAAAAAATTTACTCCATTTTACCGGGGCACTATCCGATCCGACGATGGCTACGTACATAGTATCGTTGTGCACCCGGACGGCATGGGGGAGGACGCGTGGGGATTGGCAACTATTGACAACATTGCCAGTCGCTTTGGTGCTCTTCTATATGAGGTTAGCTACGAAGCCCATCAAGAAGTCGTCCAGAATTACTTAAGAACTTCGAACAACATCTACCAGTCCGAACTAAACGTTGCGCGAGAATTGATAACTCAGTATCGCCTGAATAATACTGATCAAAAAACAAACTAAACCCATTTTTGATGTTGTGGAAGTTAAGGCTACCAGCCACATATTTTGATCGCCCAATCAAGAGATACTAGGGCTATTTTTGAGGTCATCATAGAAGTAACATTTCCAATAAATCAAATAGTTACATCAGTATTTGAATATTTTTACATGAATCCCGGCCGACCCTCAAGTTAAGCCAATTTTCGAACAAATTCAATAACGTCGAGGAAAAATGGGAATGTCGAATCTACACCCTGTGATGGAATTTGGTAAGCGCCAGTCAGAGGCGGTTGCATGCCTTCGCGAAAAAGGATTCAAGCAAGCCACGCTTGTTTTACTCTTTGCTGCTATAGATCAATTAGCCTGGGTAGCAAGTGACAAAGAAATGGTAGGCAACGACGGCTTTAAAGCGTGGGTGCAACAGTACATGGTCGACAGAAATCCAGAACTCCTTTCCGGTGCAACCGCTGCTGATCTCTGGGGTGCGCGATGCGGGGTGTTGCACACTGGTGCTGCGGAATCGAATGACTTTCGAAAAGGCGATGCGCGTCGAATCTACTATTCATCCAATTGTGGCCAAGTTGGGTCGAAAGACCCGACTATTCTGATTTTATCTCTGGAGTGTTTAGGAAGCGCATTTGCCGCAGCGTTAGTTTGTTTTTTGAATGACCTCGAAAATGATGCTATGAAAGATGCTCGTGCGCGGGAAAAACTTGCGCGCATGCTGGTCGACCAACAACCGTAAACACACAGGAAAAAAGTAAATGAATATTCCAATCAAGAAAATTCAGGTGGGTTGGGAAATCACGGTTTCATCCGTAGATTGCGACAACTTGAGTCTCACTACGAATGCCGGGGCTATTTCGGTTGAATCCGCGGGTGATGGTCAGCGGCGGTTGTCCACTCTCGACAAAGATCAATTTGAACGGTGGTGTTCTAAGCTGAGCAATGCCAAGCGTCCGTTCAAGTTCGTGAAACCTGACGGTCAGTAACCGAATCAAGGGAGTCGATGGAGGGCCACCGATGGATTATATCCAACAGTCCGGGTAACCGCCTCACGGCGTTGTTCGTCACGATAGGTACGTGCAGGGGGAAGGCCCTCCGAGGTCAAGGAATTGGCACAAAGTCTTGGCCTTCAGGAGGCAGTGCTCATGAAGGATCTCGGCATTCATCGCACATCGAAAAAAGCCGTTCGACTACAGTGCATAGAATAATTTTATGCAAAATCTGGGAACAGCTTTTCGCAAGCTAACGGCACCATAAGGCATCGTGAACTGTAGTATCGATCGCCTGAAAGATATTACAATCGAGCTGGTGGGATACTTTGTCTTCAGAAAGTGGGGAAGTTTTGTTTCAACCGATGACCCGTCACCTGTTTCAACAACTTGATTATTTTGCCAATGACACCATATGCTCGCCACGCCAATCTGGCGGATTTAGAGGGAGATAAATATGTCAAACGTATATGTAGAACCTCGTCCTAAAGGCAAACCAGAAGGAACCGCTATTGCCGACTATGTCTTGGAGCATGCACATGGTGCTTTGGTTACTAACGTTGCTTATAAAACCCAACAGGAAGCCATCGATGCCGCGAAAAAGCTCGGATATCATCCATTGGTCGCACATGTTCGGAATACAAACAAGGGAAACCGGGATCACTGGCGGTCAGCGTAACAAGAGTACTTTCTCAGCAAGGCTTCTCTCGAACCATCTTTCGCGAGAAGCCTTTGTCTTTTAAGCATCTCAAACCAGAAATTACTCCCGTAAAGGGAGTGATTTCTGGGTCATATGGACTTCAGAAACTAATCACTCTCCAGAAATATCGATGTAAAAACAGTCAACTACTTTTAACGCAAATTAACTCAATAATATCAATTACTTAGTTCACTTTTTGGCGAAAATTTCCTGAATCCCGGCCAACCCTCGAACCTTCCCCAAAAACGTAAAAGAACGATACTTAAGAGCTGAAAATTCCGGAAAAAATGATTAAATTGGCACATATTATAAGAACTGAATTAGGCTAATTTTACATTTTTGGGGGTTGGGCTTATTTAGCCAAATTGGAGCTCTCGGAACTAAATGTTATACAAAACTGTAGCTAAACGTCATACAGTGCGTGTTTGGCAGATGTGTATAAGAATCAGGGCGGAATGTGTTCAAACAGATTGAAGACAAGCTGAAATAACCAAGGATAAGCCATGACCAAGAGCGCAGTCGCAGCGGAGCTGCTGGAAGCCGTGATGTTCGCAGCAGAGAGGCACCGCAACCAACGACGCAAGGATGCAGAGGCTTCACCATACATGGGGTCGTCTCAGAAAACGGAAAATAAAGCACGTTAAGCCGGTGGTAGCGGTCGCAACGGCCTGAACTTTCCCGCGCCGACCTTGGTGCTGTTGCGCCAGAGGTAATCGCCGGTCAGGTTGATGTGCTCTCACCCTAGCGGTGACAGGTATTGCAACAGCGTGTCGTCTACCGGTTTGCCGTGCCCGTTCAAAGCGTTGGTTGCCCGTTCCAGATAGACCGTGTTCCACAGCACGATGGCTGCCGTTACCAGATTGAGGCCGCTGGCCCGGTAACGCTGCTGCTCAAAACTGCGGTCACGAATCTCACCTAATCGGTAGAAAAACACAGCCCTGGCCAGTGCATTGCGCGCCTCGCCCTTGTTGAGTCCGGCCTGCACGCGGCGGCGCAGCTCCACGCTTTGCAGCCAGTCCAAGATGAACAGCGTGCGCTCGATGCGGCCCAACTCGCGCAACGCTACGGCCAAGCCGTTTTGACGCGGATAGCTGCCGAGCTTGCGCAGCATCAGCGAGGCCGTCACCGTGCCCTGTTTGATAGAGGTGGCCAGCCGCAGAATTTCATCCCAATGAGCGCGTATCTGCTTGATATTTAGCCGGTCACTGCTAATCATCGACTTGAGCGCGTCATAGGCGGTATCGCCCTTGGGGATGAACAGCTTGGTGTCGCCTAGGTCACGGATACGCGGCGCGAATCGGAAGCCCAGCAAGTGCATCAAACCGAAGACATGATCGGTAAAGCCCGCTGTGTCGGTGTAGTGTTCCTCGATGCGCAAGTCTGACTCGTGGTACAGCAAGCCGTCGAGCACATAGGTCGAATCACGCACGCCGACGTTAACCACCTTGGCGCTGAAGGGCGCGTATTGGTCGGAGATGTGCGTGTAGAAAGTCCGGCCTGGGCTGCTGCCATATTTCGGGTTGATGTGCCCCGTGCTCTCGGCCTTGCTGCCGGTTCTGAAGTTCTGTCCGTCCGACGATGAGGTGGTGCCGTCGCCCCAGTTTGCGGCGAAGGGTTGCCGAAACTGCGCGTTCACAAGCTCGGCCAGCGCCGTTGAGTACGTTTCATCCCGGATGTGCCAGGCTTGCAGCCACGACAGCTTGGCGTAGGTCGTGCCTGGGCAGGACTCGGCCATCTTGGTTAGCCCAAGATTGATGCCATCAGCCAGGATCGTCGTCAGCAGCAAAGTTTTGTCCTTGGCCGTGTCTCCGGTCTTCAGATGCGTGAAATGCCGGGTGAAGCCTGTCCACTCATCGACCTCCATCAGCAGTTCGGTGATCTTGACGTGCGGTAGCAGCATCGCCGACTGGTCGATCAGGGCTTGCGCGGTCTCCGGCACCGCCGCGTCCAGCGGCGTGATCTTCAGGCCGGACTCGGTAATGATGGCATCCGGCAGATCGTTTGCCGCCGCCATGCGGTTGACGGTGGCGAGCTGCCGTTCCAGTAATTCCAGCCGGTCGTGCAAATACTGATCGCAATCCGTGGCGACTGCCAGCGGCAATTCGCTGGCCAGCTTCAGAGTGGTGAACCTCTCGACCGGCACCAGGTATTCGTCGAAGTCCTTGAACTGGCGTGACCCCTGCACCCAGACATCGCCCGAGCGCAGCGCGTTCTTCAGCTCCGACAGGGCGCACAGCTCGTAGTAGCGACGGTCGATGCCATCGTCAGTGAGCACCAGTTTAGCCCAGCGTGGCTTGATAAATTCGGTTGGTGCGTCGGCGGGCACCTTGCGTGCGTTGTCGTTGTTCATACCGCGCAGCACGTCGATGGCATCGAGAACGCTCTTGGCGGCCGGTGCCGCCCTCAGTTTGAGCACGTCCAGGAACTGCGGCGCATAGCGGCGCAACGTGGCATAGCTTTCACCGATGCGGTGCAGGAAGTCGAAGCCCTCCGGTTGTGCGAGCGTTTGCGCCTCAGTGACGCTTGCGGCAAAGGTGTCCCACGGCATGACGGCCTCAATGGCGGCGAACGGATCGCCGCCGATTCGCTTGGCCTCAATCAGCGCTTGACCAATGCGCCCATACATTCGCACCTTGTCGTTAATCGCCTTGCCGCTGGACTGAAACTGCTGCTGATGCTTATTTTTGGCGGCATTGAACAGCTTGCCGATGATGCGGTCGTGCAGGTCAATGATTTCATCGGTGACGGTGGCCATGCCTTCAATGGCCAGCGAAACGAGAGTGGCGTAGCGTCGATGTGCCTCGAACTTGGCCAGGTCGGCGGGCGTCATCTGCCCACCGTCACGAGCGATTTTGAGCAGGCGATTTTGGTGAACCTGTCGCTCGATGCCTGCGGGCAGGTCAAGAGCCTGCCAAGCCTTGAGGCGCTCGATGTGTTCGAGCATATGCCGGGAATTTGGCTTGACGGGCGACTGGCGCAGCCATGCCAACCACGTCAATTTGCTGCCGTCCTTGCGCTTGAGAAGTTCGTCCAGGCGCTGACGGTGGAGCGATAATAAAGAATCGGTCAACGCCGCGTAAATACGCCGGTTGGCACGAGTGATAGCCTCGGCGCTCACGCGCTCGATGGCATTCATGGCGGGCAGGATGATGCTCTGCCGCCGCAGGTTTTCGACAAGGGTGCTGGCCAGCACAATGCCTTTGTCGGTCTGCAAAGGCAGCTCGGTCAATGTATGCACCGCTTGCCGGTAGTGGCTCATGGTGAATGGCTTGAATCCAAACACCGTTTGCAGCTCGACCAAGTGCTCCCGCCGTGTCTGCTCGCGCTGGCCGTAATCGTTCCAGCTTTCCACCGGCACCTTGAGTTGTGCGGCCACCATGCGCAGCAGGGGCGGAAATGGAGGTTCATCGACGCCCAAGAAGATGCCAGGGAATCGCAGGTAGCAAAGCTGGACGGCGAAGCCCAACCGATTCGCAGCGCCGCGCCGCTGACGAATCACCGACAGGTCACTTTCGTTGAAAGTGTAATTCCGGATCAGTTCGTCTTTGGCATCTGGCAGTGCCAGCAGGCTTTCGCACTCGGTGGCGGACAGGATTGAGCGGCGCGGCATGGTCAGTCTTCCCGTAGGTATTGGTATAAGGTCTCGCGGCTGATGCCGAAGTCACGGGCCACCAAGGTTTTTTTATCGCCTGCCGCGACTCGCCTTTTCAACTCGGCAATTTGTTCGCTGTTCAGCGATTTTTTTCGTCCCCGGTAGGCACCGCGCTGCTTGGCAAGCACGATTCCCTCGCGCTGGCGTTCGCGGATCAGGGCGCGCTCGAACTCAGCAAAGGCTCCCATGACCGACAACATCAGATTGGCCATCGGTGAGTCCTCGCCGGTGAACGTCAGCCCTTCTTTGACGAACTCCATGCGCACGCCCCGTTGTGTCAGCCCTTGGACGATGCGGCGCAGGTCATCAAGGTTGCGTGCCAACCTGTCCATGCTATGCACCACCACGGTGTCGCCCTCGCGGACGAAGGCCAGCAGCCTTTCCAGCTCGGGACGCTGGGTGTCCTTGCCGGAAGCCTTATCGGTGAATACCTTGCCGACTTCTATTTGCTCCAGTTGCCGATCAGGGTTCTGGTCGAAGCTGCTGACCCGGACGTAGCCGATGCGTTGACCCTGCAAGATGCCTCCCAATACGAAAGTGTCAGGAAGAAATCTATGACCTTTCCTTGTATGTGCCAAGAAATACAAATATCAACTCTATTCTGACGATATCGGGCGGCCCTTCCTGACATCAGGATAGGGTATAGTCTTAACTGACACCACCTCCCAGGGCCTGATATAAAGCAACACTATCGACTAGGCGTTGTGCCTGGACCGCAACCATATTGATCCGGATTGACTGTGCCTGTTGCTGCGCGATGAGCAGTTGCAGGTAGCTGGCCGCGCCCAGCCGGTATTGCCGCTCGACCGACTGCAAGGAGGCCTGTGCAGCCATATCAGCGGCAGCGAGGGCAGTCAAAGTTTGTGCATCGCTTTCCACCGCGCGCAGGGTGTCGGCGACGTTACGCAAAGACTCCAATACGACGCTCTGGTAATTGGCTACGGCGGCATCAAAAGCGGCGAGCGCCGCTCTTTTTTCAGCGGGTAGCCCTGGATTAAAAAGAGGCTGGGTGAGCTGCGCAACCAGGCCCCACACTGCCGAGCCACCACCGAACAGGGCACCGGTGGTCAGCGCCTGAGAACCAAGGTTGGCGCTCAGGTTGATCTGTGGGTAGAGCTTGGCGACAGCCACACCATAGTCTGCATTGGCCGCATGCAACAGCGCCTCTGACGCCTGGATATCCGGTCGGCGGCGCACCAGTTCTGAGGGCACGACGAGCGGCATCTCGACGGGTAGAGTGAAATCGGCCAGAGTGAAGGCCGGGATGCCACCCGTGCCTGGGGCACGACCGGCTAGCACCGCCAGTAGATGTTCGGTTTGTTGCAGTTGTTTACGCAGCGCAGGCAGTTCTGCCCGCGTTTGCTCCGCCTGAGCTTGTAGGCTCAACGCTTCATCAGGTGAGGCCTGACCGATACGCACGCGTTCATGGGCTAGGCGCAGTTGCTCATCCTGCACGCGCAAAATGGCAGTAGTGGCTTCTAGTTGCGCGGCGAGGCGTGCTCGGGTAATGGCAGCGGTTGCCATGTTGCCGGCAAGGGCCAGGCGCGCAGCATTCAGTTCGAAGCGACGGTAGTCGGCGCGAGCAGCCAAGGCTTCGAGTGCGCGCCGGTTGCCGCCAGCCAGATCGAGGTTGTAATGCACGCCAACGCTGGCGTTGTAGAGGCTGAATTGACGTGCGTCTCCGCTCAACCCTTGGCTACTGGGACTCATTTGCTGGCGCTGAGATCCCAGTGCGACATCTACCTGTGGATATTGCGTCGAGCCCGCCTGTGCGGCAAGAAGCTCCTGCGCGTGTCGCAAATTGGCGCTGATGCTCGCCAGCGTCGGGCTGACATGGAAAGCTTCGTTTATCAGTCCGTCGAGTGCGGATGAACCCAAGCTTTGCCACCATTGCGTTTCGATCGGAAGCCCTTCGACTAGACGTTGTGTTTCGCCGAACTGCGTGGGAGCGGACGCGGTTCTATCAGCCACTGGTATTGCAGTGTAGCGAGCCACATCGGGTGCGGTGGGACGCTTAAAATCAGGGCCAGCGGCGCAGCCGGCCAGACCGGCGGTGATCAGACCAGCTACCAGGTAAGTTGCCGCAAGCCGTCTTTCGAGGCTGATGGGGCGCTGGCATGTTTTAGCGTGCTCCATAAAAATGCTCCACGAAAGGTTTACGGAAAGCTTGGTGGCAGCCCAAGCAGCTTTCCTGCACGTGGGCGAATGATTGGATCACCGCCTTGCCGTCGCTGCTCGCAGCAGCCAGCTTCATGGCCAGCGCCGCCTCGTGAGTCTGCGCGTCAAAGTTTCTGAACTTGGTCGCATCAGCGCCGAGGTAAGCAAGGATGCGCATTTTTTCAGTAAGCGGTGGCTCGGGGTGTGCAGCAACTTTTGGGGCGAGCTGAACGACCTGAACCCATTCCTCCTGCGAAATCGCACCGGTAATAGCCTGCATGTTGCGCCCGAGTTCCTGCATGATCTTGCGTAGCGCCAGTGGCTTAACCTGGGTAGCGTCACCAGCCCAAACTGGCAACTGAAAACCCCATAGAAGCAGGCAGGCCGTAACGGTCAGGGTGATAGTTCCAAATGCGTGGCTGTGTTTGCGGTGGGTCATGAAATTCTCCTGTAATTCAATCGTTCTCTCATTCGAATCCTCGCCCTTCGCCCGCTTCCTCATGGGTCACGCCGTCGCGGATGTGGTAGATGCGCTTGAAAGTGGGGATGATTTTTTCGTCATGGGTGACGACGATGATGGCGGTCTCGAACTTGCGGGCCATGTCGTTGAGGATGCGGATCACAGCCATGGCGCGCTCACTGTCGAGGGGAGCCGTGGGCTCATCAGCCAGAATCACCGGCGGGCGATTGACCAAGCCTCGCGCAATGGCGGCTCGTTGCTGTTCACCACCGGAGAGTTGCGAGGGCATGGCACGAGCCCGGTGTTGCACATCGAGCGCGGTGAGCAGTTCCAGTGCCTTCGCGCGCGACTCCCCATTCGCGACGCCTGCAAGCATCGGCAGTAGCGCCACGTTGTCGGTGACATCGAGAAACGGAATCAGGTATGGTGCCTGGAATACGAAACCAATCTTGTCCCGTCGCAAGGCACGCAAGTCGCGGACTTTCCAGCCATCGTCGTAGATCACTTCATCGCCCAGCGTCATGCGACCAGCGGTCGGTTCGATCACCGCACCCAGACATTTGAGCAGCGTGCTCTTGCCGGACCCGGAAGGGCCGATCAGCCCCACCACTTCACCTGGCGCAACATGCATATTCACGTCTTTCAAGGCAAAGACAGCGGTGTCACCATCGCCATACCGCTTGCTCAAACTTTCGATGTGGATGCCTTTGCCACTCATCTCAACCTCCAATGGCTTCGGCCGGATCGACCTTGAGTGCCATGCGAATGGCGACGATGCTGGCTAGAACGCAGATCACGAGCACGGCGAAAAAACCGGCGATGGAGTCGAACGGCATCAGCAGTACGTACTTGGGAAACAGCGGCGCTGAGAAAGTGGCTGTGATCTTGCCGACCACGAAACCAATCACGCCCAGGGCGATCGCCTGCTGCATGATCATCGCGGCGATGGTTCGGTTGCGTGTGCCGATGAGCTTCAACACCGCGATCTCGCGGATTTTGTCCATCGTCAGCGAATAGATGATGAAGGCAACGATGGCCGCGCTAACGATGGCCAGAATCACTAAGAACATGCCGATCTGCTTGGCCGAGGTGGCGATCAACTTGCCGACGAGGATGTCTTCCATCTGTGCCCGGGTGTAGACCGTCAAACGCTTCCAGCGCCGGATGGATTCGGCAACCTCGTCCGGCGCATGGCCAGGTTTCAGTGTGACCAGTACGGTATTGACGAACGCGTTGCTGCTCTGTGAAGCAATCACGGCATCCAGCAAACCTGGAACACCGGGTCGATTGAAGGCCGGGTTGGCTTCGGTGCGACGCCGGCTTTGCCAAAGGGCGTCGTTGTCCTTGAGGAACTGAGCCTCCTGGGCATCCTTGAGTGGAATGAATACCATCGGGTCGCCGCTGGACGACACCATGCGCCGTGTCAGCCCCACGACGGTGTAATGATTTCGGCGAATGGCAAGACGATCTCCCAGTTTGAAGCCGGTGGCGATGTCGGCCACAGCCTCGTAGTGACCGCGCGTGATCTGGCGTCCAGCGACGAGATAAGGAGGCCATCCGGGTGTAGCCCCCAACGCGCCGGGCGCGATGCCGACCACCATGGTGCGTACATCACTCTCGCCCTTGCGTACCTGCATGGTCAGGTAGGTCACGTTCGCTGCCTGGGCGACTCCCGGCATGGCGAGGATGGCGCGATACACGTCATCGTTGAGGCTTGACGACTCCGCATAAGGACCCAGAGTATCCTTTTGCACCACCCAAAGGTCGGCGCCACTGTTGTCGAGCAGCGCCTTGCCGTCGTCCACCATGCCCCGGTACACCCCGGCCATGACCAGGGTGACGCCGATCAGCAAACCCAAACCGATGCCCGTGAATACAAATTTTCCCCAGGAATGGAGAATGTCACGGCCAGCCAGACTGATCATCGTGATACTCCGGGGATGCGCTCGACCACCTGGATTCGGCTACGCGAAGTTAGCGCCTTTTCGCTGTAAACAATGAACTGGTCGCCGTTCTTGAGTCCGTCACGCACCTGCACACTGCCATCAAGGTCGGAAGCGCCGAGCGTGACGGGCGTGAAGTGCAGATCGCCATTGACGATTTGCCAGACGCCGAGCTTGTCGCCTTCACGTTGTACAGCGGCGTTTGGTATCACCAGAGCGACGGAGAGCGCCGGCATATCGAGCGTGACTTCGGCCAGTTCACCTAGTGGCGGCGTGGGTTCGGGGTGGGTATCGAAGATCACCTTGGCCAAGGTCTCCTCGGTCACCGCATCGGCCTTGGGTTCCATCCGCAGCACGCGGCCCTTCAATACTTGTCCGCTGCGTGAACGCAGCGCGATGCGCGCGGGCAGTCCTGCAACAAGTCCTGATGCACTGCTCTGATCGAAGCGTACATTGATCCACAAACTCTTGGGGTCGATCACCTCCACCACGGCTTGGCCTGCGACGATGGTCGTGCCAGGATCAGCATCGCGCACGGTGACTACACCGTCAACGGGGGAAATCAAGCGCAGATTGTTTCGCTGCGCCACCAATGCCTCGCGATCAGCTCGGGTACGGGCAAGGTCTTCGCGCGCTGCAGAAAGTGAGGCATCGGCGATCATCAGTTCCTGCCGTTTGGTAGCGACGATTTCCTCGCTGGTCGAGCGCACCGCAAACAATTGCTCATAGCGGCGCGCCTGGGTTTGCGCGTAGGCTTGCCGGGCTTCTGCCTCGCGCAAAGCCGCTTCCGCCCGCTTGAATACAGACTCCTGTGAGCGCACCCGATCATCAAGGTCGACCGGCTCCATCTCGCCGAGCACCTGTCCGGCCTTGACCTGGTCGCCTACATGCACCTCCAGGCGTTTGACGCGCCCGGCAAACGTCGGCCCGATCTTGTAGGTGTAGCGCGCCTCCACCGTGCCGATGCCGAACAGCGCCGGTGTGATAGCCCGTGATTCCACGCTTGCCACCGTCACAGCGACCGGGGCGAGCGGCCCTGATCGCAGACCGACATAAATAAAAAGCACCAGCAAAGGAATGATGACGGCAAGCAGCGCCAGGGTGCGGCCTTGCAAGGGTAACTTTTTCATTGCGCACTCCTTATGCCACGCCGATAAATTGCAAAGACGCGCGGCGCATCGCGGTGCATACGTCCCACATCACCCGCCAACAGCGATTGCATGACCAAGCCCTGGATCGTGCCAATGAACAGCGTTGCCGCCGCCTCGTTGTCAAGCGAGGGAGACAACTCGCCGCTGGCCTTGCCTTTCTCGATGAGACGATGCAAACGTTCGCCGTAGCGCTGAATCAAGGTTTGCACCATGCGCTTGGCCGGTGTCGATTCGGCACGCTGAAGCTCACCAAACATCATTCTTGGCACGCCTGGGTGCTCAGCTACGAATTCGATATGACTCATGAACATCGCCTCCATGGCTGCCAAGGGCGACTCGATTCCTTGTGCGGATCGATCGATTCTGGCTAATAGGCGCTCTGCTACCCACTCCATGACCGCCTGCCAAATGGCTTCCTTGTTCGGGAAGTGCCGAAACAGCGCACCCTGGGTCAAGTTCATGTGTTTAGCGATAGCCGCAGTGGTTATCTCGCTTGGGTTTTGTGAACCGGCAAGCGCCACGACGGACTCGACAGTTACGGCACGACGTTCATCGGCCGGCAGATGCTTTGGATGGGTGTCCACGAGCACTCCCTGTAAGATAGTAATTGATTACTATCTTACCACAAGAGGCAACTCAAACAAGAGAAAACCCGACGTACTCGTCAATATCTAGAGTCTGCAATGGGCTTAACGTGCTTTATTTTCCGTTTTCTGAGACGTCCCCATTTAGCTTGCTTGTTGTCGTCAATGCATTTGTTGGCGCCATGGTCGGGATGGAGCGCAGCATCTTGCCCGCCATTGCCGAACAGGAATTCAAGCTGGTCGCCCACACGGCGATTCTGGCTTTCATTGTTGTCTTCGGTGTTGCCAAGGCCATCACTAATTATTTTGCCGGCCGCTTTTCCGACGCCTACGGACGCAAGGTAGTGCTAGTGATTGGCTGGCTGATCGCCACGCCGGTCCCCTTTTTGCTGATGTGGGCGCCGTCATGGAACTGGATTTTGCTGGCCAACGTTTTTCTGGGCGTGAGCCAAGGGCTGACCTGGTCGACCACGGTAATCATGAAGATCGATCTTGCCGGTCCCAAAAATCGGGGCACGGCGATGGGCATCAATGAATTCGCGGGCTATTTCGCCGTCGGCGCAGCGGCGCTGGCGACCGGCTGGATTGCAACCAATTATGGCTTGCGACCGCAGCCGTTCTACCTTGGCGTGGCGTTTGCAGTGATCGGCTTGCTGCTATCGGTTTTGGTTGTGCGCGAGACGCGCGGCCACGCGCAAATGGAAGCCGCAATGACCGCCACGCGCGGCGCGGCCATCGTGCCGCCGCAGCGCGCGATTTTCTGGCAGACCAGCGTACGTGACCCCAACTTGTCGTCGATTAGTCAGGCCGGACTTGTGAATAATCTCAACGATGGCATGGCATGGGGGTTGTTCCCCTTTGTGTTCGCCGGCGCCGGCATGACCCTCACCCAAATCGGCACGCTTGCCGCGATCTACCCGACCGTATGGGGAGTATGCCAACTCTTCACCGGCGCGCTGTCGGATCGTATTGGTCGTAAGGGATTGATCGTGGCGGGGATGTGGGTTCAGGCAGCCGGCATTGCCATAATCGCCTTCCGGTCCTCGTTCGGATGGTATGCGACAGGCGCGATTCTCCTGGGAATCGGGACTGCCATGGTCTATCCGACGCTACTGGCGGCCATCGGCGACGTAGTCAACCCGGCCTGGCGCGCTTCGACCGTCGGCGTCTACCGTTTCTGGCGCGATCTAGGCTATGCCATCGGGGCCTTGCTGGCGGGCGTTGTGGCCGACCTGTACGGCGTGGTCAGCGCGGTATGGTTAGTCGCAGCAATCACGTTCCTCTCGGGTATGGTCGTTATAGTCCGTATGCGATATTAACGCTTCAGTCGCAGAAAAAAGCCGAACAACGAGCAATAAATGACTTGGCAAGCGGGACACTGAATCGAATGCCACGCCTCTAATTACCTTCTGGAACCCAACGTGCCGGTTTGCTGCTACCGCGCCAAACTCAGGAGAATCTGATTATCAACGGCTGGAGCAATTTCTGGACGAACGATTTGATGACGGGCGTCTCCTTCACAACAGTAATTTCCTCCATGCGAGCGAAGCCGAAATCAGGATCAAACCCGGCCCATTGACATCAAAATTTCATCAAGTTGTCACGCCTGAGTAACAATCCCTAGCTACGATGGCCTCATATTTGATTTGCGAATCAATATTCCATATTGATTACCTTATTGATCGGAGAGGCCATGATCCAACTTCACAAAGTATCGGTACAGTACGGCAGCTTCACAGCCTTGCATTCGACAACACTGGCGTTCGTACCTGGGCAATTCACGGTATTGCTTGGCGCTTCTGGTGCCGGCAAATCCACCCTGTTGCGCAGCCTGAACTTGCTCGCACGTCCCAGCGCAGGCCACATTACGGTTGATGGCGTGGGAGAGTTGGACCATGCCGGGCGTGTCCATGAACATCGCAAGCGCACAGGCATGATCTTTCAGCAGCACCAATTGATCGCACGCCAGAGCGTGCTGGCCAACGTACTGCTGGGCCGCATCGGTTACCACCCGGCCTGGCGCACAATGTTTCCGTTGCCGTACGGGGAACGCCGTATTGCGCTCGAATGTCTAGAGCGCGTCGGTCTATTGCACAAGGCGCTCGAACGCGTCGATTGCCTAAGCGGCGGCCAGCAGCAGCGCGTCGGAATCGCCCGGGCGCTCGCGCAACAACCCCGTCTGATGTTGGCGGACGAACCGGTAGCGAGCCTCGACCCGGCTTCGTCGCGTCAGGTGCTGGCCCAACTCAAACGTTTTTGCCACGAGGATGGAATCACCATCGTCGTCAGTCTGCACCAGGTAGATCTGGCCTGCGAATACGCTGACCGCATCATCGGCCTGTCGCATGGACATGTCGTCTTCGATTCCACACCGGATGCCTTGACGCCAGTCCAGGCTGCCGCGCTGTACGAGCAAAAGACAGCGCCGTCCGAAGCACCGGACCATCAAGCTAAGCCCATTGAACCCAAAGCCACTTTCGTACAACTTGCCACTGCAAAGGAACCAGCATGAAAAAACTGTTCGCCGTCATAGGCATCGCCGCCTTGACCCTGTTTGGCAATGTCGCCCTCGCTGCCGATCCGGATCCTGACACCCTTAAGGTCGCACTGCTGCCCGACGAGAATGCCTCCGAACTCATCAAGCGCAACAAGCCGCTCAAGGAGTACCTCGAAAAAGCGCTCGGCAAGAAGATCGAGCTGGTCGTGACCACAGACTATTCGTCGATGATTGAAGCGATGCGATTCGGTCGCCTGGACATGGCGTATTTCGGTCCGCTGTCCTACGTTCTAGCCAAGAGCAAGAGCGACATTGAGCCGTTCGCAGCAATGGTCAAAGGTGGCAAAGCGACGTATCGTTCAGTTTTGATCGCCAATGTCAATTCCGGCGTCAATTCGTACAAGGACATCAAGGGCAAGAAAGTGGCCTTCGGTGATCGCGTTTCCACGTCGAGCCATCTGATCCCGAAGACAGTGCTGGCCGACGCGGGTGCGAGGGTTGACCGCGACTATTCCGCCCACTTCGTCGGCACCCATGACGCGGTCGCCATAAACGTCGCCAACGGCAACGCCGATGTCGGGGGCCTGTCGGAAGACATCTGGGGCTACATGAATGACCGGAAGCTGATCGACGCGTCCAAGGTCAAGGTGCTGGGTTACAGCAAGGGCTACCCGCAATTTCCGTGGACCATGCGCTCCAATCTCAAGCCCGAGCTCAAGCAAAAGATCCGGCAAGCTTTCGTCGACCTGAAGGATCCGGAAGTGCTGAAGAATTTCAAGGCTGAAGGCTTCACTTCCGTGACCGACAAGGATTACGACGTCATTCGCGACATGGGTAAAATCTTGAAGCTAGACTTTTCAAAGATGTGATCGATTGCGCGACAGGGAATCATGATGACGACATCGAATGTGATGAATGGTGCCACCGGTGCCGAATACGACAAGATGCTTGAAGCTGACCGGCGCCAATGGTGGCGGGGCGCCTTGCAGTTGACCGCTGTCCTTGCCATTGCTCTGATTGCCGCAAGCTACGTAGGGCTGCTTGACTATCGCAAGCTGGCTGACGGCTTGCCGGCGATTGCGACGCTCATGGGTGAAACAATGCCGCCGAACTTCACTGAATGGCGAAACTGGATCAAGCCATTGGTGGACACACTGGCCATGAGCATTGCCGGGACTGCGCTAGCCGTCGCGTTTTCGCTGCCCTTGGCGATCCTGGCCGCACGCAATACCAGCCCTCACCCATTGGTGTACCAAGCGGCCCGCATCGTACTCAATGCATTGCGTTCGGTGCCGGAACTGATCATGGGCATTCTATTCGTTGCCGCCGTCGGTTTCGGCGCCTTGCCTGGGGTGCTGGCACTCGGCTTGCACTCGATCGGCATGGTCGGCAAGTTCTTCGCCGAAGCGATTGAACATGCCGACGAAGGGCCGATTGAAGCCGCGCGCGCGGCCGGCGGTAGCCGACTGCAAGTCATTCTGCACGGCGTGCTTCCACAGGTGTTGCCGCAGATGGCTGATACCGCGATCTACCGGTGGGAGTATAACTTCCGTGCTTCGACCGTGATGGGTATGGTGGGCGCTGGCGGAATTGGCTTCGAGCTGATGGGCTCGCTGCGCATCATGCTATACCAGGAAGTGTCGGCAATCCTGCTGGTGATTCTCGCGATGGTGACATTGGTTGATGCACTCAGCTCGCGCTTGCGTCACAAATTCAAATAAGGAAGGACCTGCAACAATCATGAAACCACAAGTAGTCGTCACCCACTGGGTACATCCGGAAATCCTCGAATTACTGGAAAGCGTTGCGGAAGTCATTCCCAACAATACGCGCGACACCTTGTCGCGCGAGGAAGTGCTGAGCCGAGCAAAAAACGCCGCCGCCATCATGGTGTTCATGCCAGATAGCATCGATGAGGATTTTTTGAATGTTTGCCCGAAGCTAAGGATGGTTGGGGCAGCCCTGAAGGGTTACGACAACTTCGATGTGGAAGCCTGCACGAGGCGCGGCATCTGGTTTTCCATCGTGCCGGATCTGTTGACGATTCCAACGGCTGAATTGACCATCGGATTGCTGCTGGGTCTAACGCGCCACATGCTTGAAGGCGATCGCCGCATTCGCACTGGGCAATTTCAAGGCTGGCGCCCGGAATTGTACGGCGCAGGATTGACTGGCCAAACGCTTGGCATTATTGGAATGGGCGCGGTCGGAACAGCAATCGCCAAGCGCTTGGCTGGTTTTGATATGCGACTGGTGTATTGCGACAGCGTTGCGCTCGATTCTGCACGGGAGCAAGCCTGGGGATTGGAGCGAGTCAGTCTGGATGCGCTTCTGCAGGAAAGCGATTTCGTGGTTCCCATGCTGCCGATGACGCCGGAGACCTTTCATTTGATCAATGACGATTCGATCGCCAGGATGAAACGCGGCGCTTACCTGATCAATGCATGCCGCGGCTCCGTGGTCGATGAACAAGCCGTGAGTACCGCATTAAAAGCCGGCCATTTATCAGGCTACGCCGCCGATGTATATGAAATGGAAGAATGGCGCCGCGCCGACCGGCCAGCAGGCATCCCGCAATCGCTGCTCGTTAATCAAGCGCAGACTTTATTTACACCCCATTTAGGCTCGGCGGTAAAGGAAGTACGCCTGGAGATCGAGCGACAAGCGGCGCTGAATATTGTTCAGGCACTCTCCGGGCAGAGACCTGTTGGCGCCATCAACAATCCGGTTGAGCCTACTTTGGTGACTGCAGGATGCTAGACCTGGGATGTGTCGCGACGTTTCTTGCGGTTGCATCGTGTAGTGGATTTCGGGAAGCCGCTAAGAAAACCGGGCTTTCCCAACCGGCTGTAACGCAACATATCAAGCGCTTGGAACAGTCGCTGAACGCCAGCCTGATTGAGCGAAAGAATGACGGTTGCATTCTGACCTTACAAGGAAGGGAGTTTCTGCCTTTTGCAGAACATTTGATTCAACTTAGCGAGCGTGCCCAGGCCTTGTTCCGCAAGAACGCCATTGTGATCGGCGCAAGTTCCAATGCCGGAATCTATCTGCTTCAACCGCATTTAAAGATGTATCAGGAATCAAGCTCTCGCGAGATGAAAATCGTAATCGGCAAG
Source organism: Undibacterium sp. FT79W (assembly GCF_014284215.1). Lineage (NCBI taxonomy): Bacteria > Pseudomonadati > Pseudomonadota > Betaproteobacteria > Burkholderiales > Oxalobacteraceae > Undibacterium > Undibacterium sp. FT79W. Next base: position 37,421 of record NZ_JACOGB010000010.1, read on the forward strand.
AACCCTGACATCGCCGACAAGCTGGAGCGTCTTGAAATAGACGTGGCGGTCATGGAGTGGTGGGACAACCGCCCTGGCTATGTCGCGCAATTTTGGCGCCATGAGGAGCTGGTATTAATCGTGCCGAACGATCACCGCTGGGCCGACAGGCAGAGTATTCCACGCGAATGGTTGATCGGCGAACGACTGTTGGGCGGGGAATCAGGCACCGGTACCAACAGAGTTCTGCAACAGTATTTTGGCAACAATGCTCAGTCCATTGGCGTGTCGATTCAATTAGGTAGCACCGAAGCGGTTAAGCGTGCCGTACAAGCAGGGCTAGGCATTTCTCTGGTCATGGCGTCGGCTGTGGAACTGGAAAGTCGCGAGGGCAGATTGAAAGCAATCGCGCTCGAAAATGATCCGCCGAAGAAAGAAATTTTCATTATTCGAAGGCAGACCGAGCCACATCACGTCCCGCCCGCTGCGGAATTCGCCAGTTTTCTGCTTAAACAGGAATGCCAAATCTGACAGCAAGCTCCAGTCAAAACGACACCGTCAGTTTGACCCACTTCCAGGAGGGCGAAAGCGACGGCGCACAAGGGCCAAAAAATAATCTGCCATTCCACTGAATTGAATGCCACGCCGCTCACTACTTTCTGAAACCGAACGCGCCAGTTTACTGATTCTGCCTCGAAGTCAGGATGACCTGATTCAGCAATACAGTTTTACGGACGCCGACTTGGCGTTGATCCGGCAACGCCGTGGTGCTGCCAACCGCCTCGGCTTCGCGGTGCAGATGTGTTTGCTGCGCTACCCTGGCTATGCGCTGGCAAGCGACACCGCGCTGCCCGACCCGGTGCTCCACTGGATCGCCAAGCAGGTGTGCAGCGACGCCGAGGCCTGGCCTGAATACGCAGAGCGGGAAAAGACGCGCAATGAACACCTGCACGAGCTGCGCGCCTACCTGGGCCTGTCGGTGTTCGGGCTGCCGGACTACCGCAAGCTAGTGCACAGCCTGGCCGACCTCGCGGTGCAGACGGACAAGGCAATGGTGCTCGGCGCTCACTCCCTTGAAACGCTGCGCCAAAAGCGGATTATCCTACCTGCGTTGACCGTCATCGAGCGGGCCTGTGCCGAGGCCGTGACGCGGGCCAACCGGCGTATCTATCGCGCGTTGCTCGACCCCCTGGAGCGGCACCACAAGCGCTCCCTGGACAACCTGCTCAACGTCGCGCCCGACATGAGCATTACTTGGCTGGTATGGTTGCGCCAGTCGCCGCTCAAGCCGAATTCCCGCTACATGCGCGAACATATCGAACGGCTCAAGGTATTTCAGTCGCTGGCACTACCTGAGGGGCTTGGCCGCGAGATCCACCAGAATCGGCTACTGAAAATGGCGCGCGAGGGTGCGCAGATGACGCCGCGTGACCTGGCGAAATTCGAGGATGAGCGCCGCTATGCGACATTGGCTGCACTGGCTATCGAGGGCATGGCCACCGTGACGGACGAACTGGTCGACCTCCACGACCGAATTATGATCAGGCTGTTCAGCGCGGCCAAGAACAAGCATCAGCAGGACTTCCAGAAGCAGGGCAAGGCCATCAACGACAAGGTTCGCCTGTACAGTCGAATCGGCCGCGCGCTTGTCGAGGCAAAGGAATCCGGGATGGACCCGTATGCCGCGATCGAGGCCGTGCTGCCGTGGACCGACTTCACCCAAAGCGTGACCGAGGCCGCGGAGCTGGCCCAGCCCGAGACCTTTGACCACCTGCATTTGGTGGGAGAGCAGTACAGCACCCTGAGGCGTTATACGCCCGAGTTTCTGGACGTGATCAGGCTGAAAGCCGCGCCGGCCGCGCAAGCGGTGCTCGATGCGATCGACGTCCTTCGCGAGATGAACATGACCGGGGCGAGCAAGGTACCGGACGACGCGCCAATCGCGTTCGTGAAGGCACGCTGGAAACCGCTTGTCATCACCGACGACGGGCTTGACCGTCGCTTCTACGAGATTTGCGTCTTGTCGGAACTGAAGAATTCGCTTCGATCAGGCGACATCTGGGTGCAGGGCTCGCGCCAGTTCCGCGACTTTGAGGAATATCTGCTGCCTACGGAAAGATTCGGAGCCATGAAAACGGCTCGCGAGTTGCCGATCGCCGTCAACCAGGACTGCGACCAGTACTTACAAGACCGCTTGCTGCTGCTCGAACAGCAGTTGGCCACCGTCAACCGGCTTGCACTGACGAACGAACTGCCCGATGCGATTATTACTGAGACTGGACTGAGGATCAGCCCGCAGGATGCCGTGGTGCCGGACGAGGCCCAAGCGTTGATCGACTTCGCCAGCGGCATGCTTCCCCGGATCAAGATCACCGAACTGCTGATGGACGTGGACGATTGGACCGGATTCACGCGCCACTTCGTTCACCTCAAGAGCGGGGAGCAGGCCAACGACAGGACGTTCCTCATGTCCGCGATTCTGGCCGACGCCATCAACCTCGGCCTGACCAAAATGGCGGAATCGAGTCCTGGCGCCACTTATGCGAAACTCTCCTGGTTGCAGGCTTGGCACATCCGGGACGAAACTTATTCGGCCGGCCTGGCTGAACTGGTCAACGCCCAGTTCAAGCACGCCTTCGCCGTGCACTGGGGGGATGGCACAACGTCGTCGTCGGACGGCCAACGCTTCCGCGCGGGCGGCCGGGCCGAGAGCACGGGCCACATCAACCCCAAGTACGGCGCCGAACCCGGCAAGCTGTTCTACACCCACATTTCCGACCAGTACGCGCCGTTCAGCACCAGGGTTGTCAACGTCGGCGTGCGCGACTCGACCTATGTGCTCGACGGTCTGCTGTACCATGAATCAGACCTGCGCATTGAGGAGCACTATACGGATACCGCCGGTTTCACCGACCATGTGTTCGCACTGATGCACCTCCTGGGCTTCCGCTTCGCGCCGCGAATCCGCGATCTAGGTGACACCAAGCTGTACGTGCCGGGCAAGGTGGGCGATCACCCGGCCTTGCGCTCAATGATTGGCGGTAGTCTAAACATCAAGCATCTACGCGCACACGGGGACGACGTGCTCCGCCTGGCCGCCTCGATCAAGCACGGCACAGTCACCGCATCGCTCATGCTGCGCAAGCTGGGCAGCTACCCTCGCCAGAACGGCCTGGCGATCGCGCTACGCGAGCTGGGGCGGATCGAGCGCACGCTGTTCATCTTGGACTGGCTCCAGAACGTCGAGCTACGCCGGCGCGTGCATGCAGGCCTGAACAAGGGAGAGGCGCGCAACGCACTGGCCAGGGCGGTCTTCATTCATCGGTTGGGTGAGATCCGCGACCGGACATTCGAGCAGCAGCGGTACCGCGCCAGCGGCCTGAATCTCGTGACCGCCGCAATCGTGCTGTGGAATACGGTGTACCTGGAGCGGGCAACCGAAGCGCTGCGCGAGTCCGGCAAACTGGCCGATGACGGCATGCTGCAATTCCTCTCGCCGTTAGGCTGGGAGCACATCAATCTGACAGGAGATTACGTCTGGCGCCAGAGCAGGAAGGTCGACGAGGGAAAATATCGGCCGCTGCGGGACTTCAAGAATCGGTAACAGGGCTTAGCGCCCGATTTTTTCCGTTTTCCCTATTCGCCCCTAATATCGAAATCCGCCATTTTCTTTGGCAGGCTCCTGCAGCAATCCGCGTCGTTGATAAAAACGAATTGTTTCGACATTCACACCCGCCGCTGCTGCTACTTTCCCTATCGTTAGGCTGCGTTCCATTGCCATCTCTCATTCTTCAAAAAAGGGCTTGACCCCGTACTATGGTACGGAATCTATAGTGATCATACCAGCCTTAGATGGAGTACATATGGAGCAGGACAAACTCACAAAGACCACACTGTTAGGCGGCGCGTTGGCCGCGATCGCAGCTTCTGCCTGCTGTCTAGGCCCGCTTGTTTTGGTGAGTATTGGGATCAGTGGCGCGTGGATTTCCAATCTCACAATACTTGAGCCATTTCGACCCTACTTTGTAGCCATTGCGTTGATCTGTATGGTTGTGGCCTATCGCAAGATCTATGGCGCACCTACCAGCAACCAATGCGAACCGGGGACCCTGTGCGCCTCACCGCGAACCACTCATGTGTACCGGGGCCTGTCCTGGATTGTTTCTGCGTTGGTCCTGATCGCCCTGACTTACCCGTATCTCATTCCCTTTTTAGATTAGGAGTACATCATGTCAAAAATCTTCCACATGCTTACCTTAGTTATTGTCATCAGCTCATCGTCATTGGCTGTGGCTGCCACTGAAACGGTGGCCTTGAATGTGCAAGGAATGACCTGCTCGTCCTGTCCGATCACGGTGAAAAAGGCCTTGATGAAGGTGGATGGCGTGCACCAAGTCCAAACTAGCCTTGCAAAGAAGGAAGCCATCGTGACGTTTGATGACAGCAAGGTTGCGCCAGGCAAATTAATCGCGGCCACGACCAATGCAGGATTCCCCTCCACCGTAAAAACCGGGAAGTAACATGGAAACATTCGATTTTCGCATTACCGGCATGACCTGTGAGCATTGCGCCAATTCACTCAGCAATGCGATGGCTAAAGTGCAGGGCGTGCAACGGGCCGCCGTGTCCTATCAGGAGCAGCATGCACGGGTGGTTGCGGAGCCTGGCGTTCAGGTCGATGCCATCATCCAGGCAGTACGCGACGAAGGTTACGATGTCCAGCTGGTTATGCCCACCAATCAGCGCAAAGACGGCCCCGGCCAAGGGTTAAAGGTGGCGATCATCGGAAGCGGCTCGGCCGCATTTGCCGCAGCGTTACGCGCAATCGAAGAAGGCGCGCGTGTCACCATCATTGAAGCAGGCACGATCGGCGGCACCTGTGTGAACGTCGGCTGCGTACCATCCAAGATCATGATTCGTGCCGCGCAGCTGGCACATCAGCAAACACATCATCCGTTCGTTGGACTGGAACGCCACGCTCCCGCCATTGACCGTGCTACGCTCGTTAAACAGCAACAAAGCCGGGTTGACGAACTGCGACAGAATAAATACCAGGCGATTCTGGAATCCAATCCAGATATCAGCTTCATGCGGGGTAAGGCACGCTTTGTTGACACGCATACCGTTGAAGTGACACGATCCGACGGCACAGTGAAAGAAATTCGCGCCGACCGCATTTTGATCGCGACAGGCCGCTCGCCAACTGTGCCGGATATACCTGGCCTGGCCGATACACCTTACTGGACGTCGACTGAGGCACTGGTTGCCGAAACCCTGCCAAAGCATTTGATTATTGTGGGCGCTTCCGTGGTTGCGGTGGAGTTGGCGCAGGCATTTCTGCGGCTGGGAACAATGGTCACCTTGATTGCGCGCTCAAAAATGCTGTCCCGTGAAGATCCCGACATTGGCGCTGCACTACATGCCGCACTTGTTGCGGAAGGCATGCAAGTCCTGACCCATACCCAGATCAGAAACGTCACCCATCGTGGCACCGCATTCGAGGTGGACATCGGCGGCAGAAAAATCGCTGGCGACCAGCTATTGATGGCCGCAGGACGCACACCGAATACTGCGGAACTGAATCTAGAGGCGGCAGGTGTCAGCGTAGACCCGTCGGGGGCGGTCATCATCGACACACACATGCGCACCTCCGTCCCGCATATCTATGCGGCCGGTGACTGCACGAATCAGCCCCAATATGTGTATGTCGCTGCAGCTTCCGGCACGCGCGCTGCAGCCAATATGGTCGGTGGCGATGAGTCGCTCGACCTGACCACGATGCCGGCAGTCATATTTACCGACCCACAGGTGGCCACAGTCGGCATGACGGAAGCCGAAGCGAAAGCCCAGGGCATTCCTTCCGATAGCCGCACTTTGCTCCTTGAAAACGTGCCGCGCGCTCTAGCCAATTTCGCTACGACTGGCTTCATTAAATTGGTTGCCAACAGAGATACCGGCCATTTGCTTGGTGCGCAGATTGTGTCAGCCGAAGCGGGAGAAATGATTCAGACCGCCGCGCTCGCCATGCGCAGCCGCATGACGGTCAAGGAGCTAGGCGAGCAATTGTTCCCCTACTTGACCATGGTGGAAGGCCTCAAGCTGTGCGCTCAGACTTTCTTTAAGGATGTTAAACAGCTGTCTTGCTGTGCAAGCTAAACCGCACGCAGGGCATGCTTTGGATTTGCATCTGGTATGGCAAGCGTGCCTGCAAAACATCCTTGGGCAAAGAAAGACGGCTGCACTTGCACTTGGCTTACACGATGCCGCAGCATCGCCATACAGATCTTTGAGCAAGTAGCGCCAACGCTTTCACGACGAAAGTGGTCCTTCTGCATTCCCGGCGAGCCATTGACCGGCGCAAGCGTCATTTTGACTGCACTTTCGCAATGCGGGTCCTCTACAGCCTGCGCGATCCCATGATCCTCGCAGTTGATGGCAAAGATCAGGATATTCTGCTGCTGCGAATTCGCTGCAGAATCCGGCGACGGATTCTGCTTGACTGCTTGCGTGCAGTACGACCTGCTTACTTCGCCGCTTTGCGCTTTGCCGCCTTGGGATCCACGGCCGCCTTGAACCCGGCGCCAGGCACAAACTTCGGGACTTTGCCGGCCGGGATCTTGATCTTCGTGCCTTTGCTCGGATTAAAACCGCTACGGGCAGCGCGGCTCAGCTGTCTCAAATCGGCCAGCAGCAAATCGCCCTGCTGGAGCAGACGGCGGCTGGTGAAGAATTCAATCGCGAATTCCTGGAAATTTTCAGCACCCATCACTACCATGCATTGATTCCGAGCCTTGATTGCCAAGTCAAGTCGGAACTAAAACATGATATGTTGCGGCAGTACTGCGAAGGCATTGTCGAAAACCAGACGCGTGAAATTCATGACCTGCGCACGCAACTGTGCAACAAATTCGGCATTTGCGACTATCAGCCGACGAACGGCGTGAACGACCGGCATAGCGCCGGCAGCCGCTAGTGTGGCAGCGCCCCGGCTACTGCCGGGGAAAAGACATGGAAAAGACGGTTGCTTCGGTCGTTGACCGTGCCGAGATGTCGCCGCCATGCCTTTCCACGATGGCCTTGGTAATGGACAGACCCAGCCCGACGCCTTCATTGTCGAACTTCAGATGACTGCGGTCTTTCTCGGCGCGGTAAAAACGCTCAAACAAATGCGGCAGTGCGTCGGCAGGTATGCCAGAACCCGGATTGCGCACAGACAGAATTACGTTATCACGTTCCTCCTGGATCGATACCAGGATTTCCTGGCCAGACGGCGTATAGCGTAGCGCATTCGACAACAAGTTACTGATAGCACGGCGCATCATCAAGCGGTCGCCATGGATCTTGCCGCTGCCGATCAATCGCAGTGCGACCTGCTTTTCCTCGGCCAGGGCTTCGTAAAACTCGAACAGTGCCCCCACCTCGTGCGCCAGTTCGATCTCTTCCCGGGATGGCAGGAGCAAGCCCTGCTCGGTCCGCGCCAGGAACAGCATGTCTGAAATCATTCTCGCCAGCCGGTCGAATTCTTCGGCGTTCGAGGCCAGAATGTCGCGGTACTCGTCATTGCTGCGCGCCTGGCTGAGCGCAACGTGCGTCTGCGTCATCAGATTGCTGATCGGCGTGCGCAGTTCATGGGCAATGTTCGCCGAAAACTCGGATAGCCGGTGAAACGCATCTTCCAGCCTGCCGAGCATCTGGTTCAGCGTCGCGGCCAGTTCCGCCATTTCGACCGGCACCGACTCGATGGGCATGCGCAAGTCCAGCTTGCCGGCGGTGACGCTCGATGCCCGCTCTTTCATCGTATAGAGGGGCATCAAGCCCTGCCGCACCACCAGCCACCCGAGCAAGCCGCAGACCAATGCCGCCACAACCACATACATGCCCATCGCGCGTTGAAACTTTGAGATGAAGACTGCATGGTGGTTGACGTCGACCGCCACTGCGACGATGACGGGCGCCGTGCCCGGCATGCGGGTGGAGAAGGCAATCGCCGTGCCGTAAAGCCGCCGGCCGCCATCCTGCCACTGCTTGAAATCGGCTTTTCTTGCTGCATTCGCATGATCAAGCAACGCCGCAGGAAACCTGACTGCCTCATTGGCATAGAGTGTCTTGCCATCGGGGCTCAGCAAGGTCACCGCCAGATCGTGGTGGCCGACAAACGCATCCCTGAACTGCCCTGGCAATGCAGCAAGGCTTGTCGATGAATCAATGCGCGTCACCAGGTTGCGGGCGAGCTGGATCTTGCCATCCAAAACATCGCGGTCCTGGGCCTCGAAGTGTTTATCCAGGGCGATCATGGTCACCCCCCCCAGAATCGCCAGCGCAATGCTGGCGACGATGGCAAACAGGGTCGTGAGCCGGGTGGTGAGCGACAGGTGCCGCATCATGGCTTCTGGCCCACTTCCAGGACATAGCCCATGCCGCGCACGGTCTGGAGCAGCTTGCTCTCGAACGGATCGTCAACCTTGCTGCGCAGCCTGCGGATGGCCACTTCCACCACATTGGTGTCGCTGTCAAAGTTCATGTCCCATACCTGCGAGGCAATCAGCGAGCGCGGCAGCACCTCGCCTTGCCGACGCAACAGCAGTTCGAGCAAGGCAAACTCCTTGGCGGTCAAGTCGATGCGCTTACCGGCGCGCGTGACCCGCCGACGCAGCAAATCCAGTTCCAGATCGGCCAGCGCCAGGGTCGTCGGCTCGGTGCCGCTACGGCCGCGCCGCAGCAAGGTGCGCACACGCGCGAGCAACTCGGAAAACGCAAAAGGCTTGACCAGATAATCGTCTGCCCCCAATTCCAGCCCTTTGACCCGGTCTTCGACTTGATCGCGCGCCGTCAGGAACAGGACCGGGAACTGCTTGCCCGTCTGGCGCAGGGTCTGCAGGATCTGCCAGCCATCCATCCCGGGCAGCATGACATCCAGCACCAGCAAGTCATAATCGCCCGTGAGCGCCAGGTGCAAGCCATCGGGCCCGTTGCGCACCAGATCGGTCGCATAGCCTGCCTCATGCAAGCCCTGGCGCAGGTATTCCCCCGTCTTGGCTTCATCCTCCACGATCAATACTCTCATTCATTCCCCTTGATGTTCAGCCTGTTGCACAGCCGATAGTGTGCCTGTATAGAAACGGTTACAGGCAAGGTTACAAAAATGTAATCTCCCCGTCACTTTCCTGTCGGCCTCGTCCCAGCACAATGCCTATTGTAAAAATGTTCTTGCAGTACGTGCTTTGCTTACCGACTTAAAAGAGGAATCAATGAACAGAAACTCCCCCAATGGACCGGCGGCGCCGCTCCAGTTTTCCCGACGGCGCTTTGTGCAAGGCCTGGTCGCCGGCGGCGTCCTGACGGGTCTGTCGGGGTTTCCCTCGCTCGCCCTGGCCGGAATGGACGTCCCGGCAGCCACCAAGACCGGCTCCGGGCCCGAGCTGCGGGGCAGCAGCTTCGATCTGGTGATTGCCGAAACGCCCGTCAATTTTACCGGCAAGACTGTCATGGCCACCACCATCAACGGCTCGCTGCCCGGCCCGACCCTGCGCATGCGCGAGGGAGACACTGTCACCATTCGTGTCACCAACAAACTACGTGAAGCCACTTCCATCCACTGGCACGGCATCATCCTGCCATTCCAGATGGATGGAGTGCCGGGCATCAGCTTTGCAGGCATTCAACCGGGCGAGACGTTTACTTACCGTTTCACCCTTGAACAAAGCGGAACGTACTGGTATCACTCGCATTCGGGCTTTCAGGAACTGACCGGCGTTTATGGCGGGCTCATTATTGAGCCACGCGAAGGCGAAACCATCCGTGCCGATCGGGATTACGTGATGCTGCTGTCGGACTGGATGGATGGAGACCCGATGCAGGTTTTTTCCAAGCTCAAGGTACAGGGCGACAAATACAATATCAATCGGCCTACGGCTGCCGATTTTTTTCGCGACGTTTCACGCGACGGCATGAAATCCGCCATCGAAAAGCGCAAGATGTGGAACGAGATGCGCATGAGTCCGACCGATCTTGCGGATTTGTCGGCGGCAGTACTGACTTATCTAGTTAATGGCACCACTCCCGCTGGCAACTGGACCGGTCTGTTCCGCCCCGGTGAGCGTGTGCGACTGCGTTTCATTAATGGCGCAGGCAATACTTTTTATGACGTGCGCATCCCTGGACTCAAATTAACTGTCGTCCAAGCTGATGGCGTCAATGTGGAACCGGTGACGGTTGATGAGTTCCGCTTTGGCCCGGGCCAGACCTACGACGTGATCGTCCAGCCCAAAGATGATACCTACACCCTGTTTGCGCAATCGATGGAGCGCACCGGCTACGCCCGGGGTACGTTGGCAGTACGTGCCGGGCTGACTGCTCCCGTTCCTGCCCTTGACCCGGTGGAATGGCTGACCATGGGCGACATGATGGGGGACATGGGCGGCATGGGCCATGGCGGCGGGGCCATGCAGGGCATGGATCACGGTTCCATGCCCATGCAACAAAACATGGCGGGCATGAATCATGGAGCCATGGCGATGGATCACAGCCAGCACGACATGGCAGGGGCTACAGGGAACAGCCTGCGCAAGCCTAGCAGCACCGTCCGCCACGCCAAGACGGAGTATGGCGCCAGTACCGATATGCGCGTCGACATGCCGCGCAATAATCTCAACGATCCGGGCATTGGACTGCGCAATCACGGTCGCCGCGTACTAACGCTGTCGGACTTGTCCACAATTGGCGGCCCGCTTGACCCGCGCGGCGCCGAGCGTGAAATCGAGTTGCACCTGACCGGCAACATGGAGCGTTACACCTGGTCGTTGGATGGCCTGGAATTCGGCAAGAGCACGCCGGTGCATTTCAAGTACGGCGAACGCGTACGGGTAATTTTGCAAAATGACACGATGATGACCCATCCGATGCACTTGCACGGCATGTGGAGCGAACTGGAAACCGCCGAAGGCAAGTTCCAGGCCCGGCTGCACACCATTCCTGTACAGCCTGCACAACGCATCAGCTTCCTGGTCACTGCTGATGCATTGGGCCGCTGGGCCTGGCATTGCCATCTGATGTTCCATATGGATGCGGGCATGTTCCGCGAAGTGGTGGTTGCATGAACCCCACCAAATCGAAAGGAAACCAAGTGAAGCGTCGCAATCAATTATTCGTAGCCATGCTGATCGCCGGCATTACTACCATGACAGTCCAGGCTGCATGGGCGCAAACCGATCATTCTACCCACTACGATGCCGCCCAACCTGCAGTCGCGGAGAAACAAACTGTCCCTCCAACAGAGGATCACGCAAACATGCCGGGTATGGATCATTCCGCGCCTGCGCCAGCATCGGAAAAAAGCGGCTCGGGCCAGCCGGGCGGCTCCGCCTCACAGGACTCTCAGCCCTCAGCGTCGGCGCAAATGGACCACGGCAATATGCAAATGCAGGGCGGATCGGCCCCGTTGGATGCCCGCGACCCGCACGCTTATTCAGGCGGATACGTTCTTGGCGTGGGTAAGTATGCCTTGGGCGAACAGCGCCAACTGTACATGGCAGATGAGCATAACTTTGGTAGCGTGTTGGTCGACAAGCTGGAGCGTATCGATGGGAAAGATGGCAACAGCACGGCCTACGACATGCAGGCCTGGTTCGGCCACGACTACGACCGCCTGGTGATCAAGGCAGAAGGTAATGTAGCCAAGGGCAAGTTGCAGGATGCCCGCACCGAACTACTCTGGGGTCATGCCATTGCAAGTTACTGGGATACCCAGCTGGGCTTGCGGTACGACAGTGGCAACGGGCCGAACCGTACCTGGTTAGCCTTCGGGATACAGGGGCTGGCGCCCTACTGGTTCGATGTGGATGCCACAGCCTATGTCGGCGAAAGCGGCCGGACCGCGTTGCGCCTTAAAGCGGGATATGACGTGCTGCTTACACAGAAGCTGATCCTGCAACCCAGCACGGAGTGGAGTTTTTACGGCAAAGCGGATCCGGAAAAAAGTCTCGGCAGCGGCTTGACCGATGCGTCGGCGGGCGTACGGCTGCGCTACGAATTCTCGCGCCAGTTCGCCCCTTACGTCGGCATTCAATGGAGTCATAAATTCGGCTCAACCGCCTCCATGGCTAGAACTGCCGGCGAGCTTGCCAGGGATACGCGCTGGGTGGCTGGTGTGCGGTTTTGGTTTTAAGCTGGGATGACCCCGGCACACATTTTCTTTTTTAAACAACAAGGAGCATTTATGAACAAAAAATATATAGTTGGTCTGCTGATGGTCGGAGTTTTCCCTGTCATGGCGCTTGCTGCAGGCAATCATTCTAGCGGTCACGACATGAAGGGGAACGACATGTCTTCCATGCACAAAGAAGAGCAGTCCGCGATGATCGGAAAACCAGGCAATCCAGCCAAGGTGGACCGCACAGTGGAAGTGAGCATGGACGACAACATGCGCTTCACTCCAGCAAGCATCGGAGTCAAGGCTGGAGAAACGATTCGCTTTTTCGTCAAAAACACAGGGAAAGCCCAGCATGAAATGGTACTCGGCGATCTGAAGTCACTGAAAGAACATGCGGAAATGATGCGCAGCATGCCCAACATGCAACACGGGGAGCCCAATATGATCAACCTAAAACCAGGGCAGCGTGGCGGCATTGTGTGGGAATTCACACAGGCCGGCACGGTTGATTTTGCCTGTACGATTCCAGGCCATATGGAGTCGGGCATGGTGGGCAAGGTGGCAGTGTCCCAGTAACGCTCTGTCAGCCTGACGCGCCCGCCACACCGTGCCGGTTGGCGGGCAGCGTCCTCCTCAGATCCTCTCGCATATCCCGCCCCTTTCAGGCCTTGCCCGACACCGGCAAAAATTCGGCGGGCGCCCACGCAGCAGAATGCAATCGCGCTCCCTGAAAAGTTGCGGCGACGGTTGTGCAATAATGGGCGCACCGAGAATAAATAATAAAAAACTGGATTGAATGTGGATTTCACAGCATCTCTTCCCGACGCGTTGTCTCTTGCCGCATCGCTGGCAGTTGGCTTGTTGATTGGCCTCGAACGTGGATGGCGCCAGCGCGAACTTTCCGAAGGTGGCCGGGTCGCGGGCTTGCGCACCTTTGCCTTGACCGGCTTATTGGGAGGCCTGCTGGCCAGTTTGCCCGATGCTTTCGGCGGATGGCCGTTATTCAGTGGTTTTCTCGGCCTGTCGCTGCTGCTGGCGGTGGCATACCGGGAGGAAGTACGCTTATCCCGCGACCTCAGCATCACGACCGCTGTCGCAATGCTGATGACGCTCGTTCTCGGGGCGCTGGCCGCCAGCGGCGCAATTGCCTTGGCCCTGGCGGCGGCCGTCATTGTCGCCGTCCTGCTTGACCTGAAACCAACCTTGCACGGCTGGCTACGCCTGATAGAGCATCGTGAACTGACTGCCGCCCTGCAATTGCTGGTGCTTTCCGTCGTCATACTGCCCAACTTGCCCAATGCCGGCTTTGGCCCCTATGGCGCGCTGAATCCCTATGCGCTGTGGTGGGCGGTCGTATTAATCGCCGGCCTGTCTCTTGCGGGGCATCTCGCCATGCGCTTGACCGGCTCCGAGCGGGGCATTCTGTGGACAGGCATCCTTGGCGGACTGGCTTCCTCCACCGCAGCGACCGTTACTTTGGCCCGCCGCGCCCGCGCGCAACCGGCATTGGCCGGGATTTCCGTGGCAGGAATACTGGCTGCCTGTGGCGTGATGTTCTTTCGCATGGCCGTGCTGATCGGCATGATCCAGCCGGCGCTCTTGAACACATACGGGCTGGCGTTGAGCTTGACCGGCTTGGTCCTGCTGCTGCTGAGTGTCTGGACCTGGCGTCGACACGCCAGGTCCGCGCCCCTTGACGGTCCCATCGCGCCAATCAAGCCGTTTGACCTTGGCACGGCACTGGGATTTGGCGTATTCCTGGCGGTGATGGCCGTCTTGGTGCCGGCCGCCAAACAGTGGTTTGGCGCCAGCGGTATCTATCTGCTTTCGGCAGTATCGGGGTTGGCGGACGTGGATGCGATTGTCATTTCGCTGGCGCGCATGCATGCCAGCGATGGCATGTCCACGGCAACCGCAGTGGTGGCATTGGGCCTCGCCACCTTGAGCAACATGGTGGTCAAGGCTTCCATTGCCTGGACCACCGGAGGTACGGCAGTCGGCTGGCAGGTGTGCAAAGGCTATGCGCTTGCCATGCTTGTCGGGACCTTCGTTGTCATCGTGTCGATTGCCGCGTGATGGCCTGTCGGGGCGCTGCCGGATTTGCTGCTGCCGCACCAGTCAATCATGCGCACGGGCGCCAGACTTCCTGGCACCATGGCTGTGAGCGCCGTGGCTGTGGCCGTGCCCATTGCCAGAGCCTGAATTGGCGGCAGGACTATGGCCATGGGCATCCGGGCCAGGCATCGCATCGTGCGGCGCGGCATTGGCCACCATCTCCTGGTACTGCTGCGGACTCATGTGCGGCAGCTTATTGATGAAAGCGACCATGCTCCAGATCGTATCGTCGTCATGGGTCAGTCCCCAAGCCGGCATACCGCTCATTTTGATGCCATGCTTGGTGACCCAGAATGTCGCCCTGGGGTCCATTTGATGTGTCGACAGATTCGGCGGTTGCGGGTAAAGGCCGGCGCGGATTTCCGTGCTTTCGAGGCCAGGCGCGAGATGGCAATTGACGCACATGGCGGCATATTGTCCGGCGCCTTTCGCAATCACCTGCGTATCATTCAAGTTTGACGGCACCTGGATATCCCGGGCCTGCCTGAGGACAGCGCGAGTTCGCGTGGATTCCATGACTTGATGGATGATTGGCCAATGCGGCGTATCGGCGCCAATATCATAAAAACCGGCGTAGAGATACATGCCGGCGCCTGCAGCAACCGCGATTACCGTCACGCCCACCGCAACAAGCCATTTTTTCAACGGCATCCTCGCTTTCGACGCTTAAAACCATATCCGCACCCCGGCCACCACCTGTCGTTCGGAGACATACTCGCCCGCCCGCCGGCTGAGATCGGCAGTATTGCCCAGTTTGCGTGTCCAGGCAACGCCGATATAGGGGTTGTAAGCCGGAACCCCAGAAAATTCCGTCGCTCCGGCCCCCGCCATGAGGGGTAGCCCCAACAGTCGTGTCACCAGCCGCCATCTGATCGTTCAGCCGCTATGCAGTGCATCAATCAGCGGGCAGGACACATGACCATGCTGCGTGCAGCACTCGCTCACCAGCTTTGACAGCGCGACCTCCATCCGCGTCAGGTCGGCTTGGCGGGCGCGCACATCGGCCAGCCGCAGCGCCGCGATTTCGGCCGCCTCGCTGCAATGGGTGCCGTCTTCCAGCTTCAGCAGTTCGCCAATTTCATCCAGGCTGAAGCCCAGCCGCTGGGCTGATTTCACAAACTGTACCCGCGCCACGTCCGCCCCGCCGTAGCGGCGGATGCTGCCATAAGGCTTATCCGGCTCCGACAACAAACCTTTGCGCTGATAGAACCGGATGGTCTCCACATTGACCCCAGCCGCCTTGGCAAAAACGCCGATGGTCAGATTCTCCAAAATATTTTCCATTTCGCTTGACTCCGTACATGACTACGGAAGTAAGGTTACGCTATCCAATTCAAATTCGAAAGGACAAGCGCATGTCTGAACCACAAAACGGGCGCGGAGCGCTCTTCGCCGGCGGGCTGGCCGCCATCCTCGCCTCAACCTGCTGCCTCGGGCCTCTAGTCCTGGTCGCCTTGGGATTCAGCGGCGCATGGATCGGCAACCTGACGGTGCTGGAGCCGTATCGGCCGCTCTTCATCGGCGCGGCGTTGGTGGCGCTTTTCTTTGCCTGGCGTCGTATCTACCGCCCGGTGCAAGCCTGCAAACCGGGCGAGGTGTGCGCGCTTCCACAAGTGCGCACTACCTACCAGCTCATTTTTTGGGTCGTGGCCGTGCTGGTTCTAGTCGCGCTCGGATTTCCCTATGTCATGCCATTTTTCTATTAATCACAGGAGTTCACCATGAAAAAGCTGTTTGCCTCCCTCGCTCTCGTCGCCGTCGTTGCCCCCGTGTGGGCCGCCACCCAAACCGTCAAGCTGTCCGTGCCCGGCATGACCTGCGCCGCCTGTCCGATCACTGTCAAGAAGGCGATTTCCAAGGTCGAAGGCGTCAGCAAAGTTGACGTGACCTTCGAGAAGCGCGAAGCCGTCGTCACCTTCGACGATGCCAAAACCAACGCCCAGAAATTGACCAAGGCCACCGAAGACGCGGGATATCCATCCAGCGTCAAGCAGTGAGCCGCTGAACCGGGAGCGACATCATGGGCTGGATGACACGCATTGCCGATAAAACCGGCGCGCTCGGCAGCGTCGTTTCCGCGATGGGCTGCGCGGCCTGCTTTCCGGCGCTCGCCAGCTTCGGCGCGGCCATCGGGCTAGGCTTTCTGAGCCAGTACGAGGGCCTGTTCATCAGCCGACTACTGCCGCTGTTTGCCGCGCTCGCGTTCGTGGCGAATGCGCTGGGCTGGCTCAGTCATCGGCAATGGCACCGCAGTCTGCTCGGCATGATCGGGCCAGCCATCGTGTTCGCGGCAACGGTCTGGCTTCTCGGCAACTGGTGGACAGCGAGATTGATGTATGTCGGCCTGGCCTTGATGGTTGGGGTGTCGGTCTGGGATTTCGTCTCGCCAGCCAACCGTCGTTGCGGGCCGGATGGCTGCGAATTGCCTCCCCAGCGCGGCTAACAGTCGAGGCCGTTGCCAACATGGAAAAATAGGAGTTGTTGCATGACCAATCTAAAAATCACCGGCATGACCTGCGACTCGTGCGCGGCGCACGTCAAGGAAGCGCTGGAAAAAGTGTCCGGCGTGCAGTCGGCACTGGTGTCCTATCCGAAGGGCACAGCGCAACTCGCCATCGAGCCGGGAACATCGCCGGATGCGCTGACTGCCGCCGTGGCCGGACTGGGCTACAAGGCAACGCTCGCCGATGCACTTCCGGCGGGCAGCCGCAGCGGGCTGCTCGACAAGGTGCGCGGCTGGATGGGTGCCGCCGACAAGGGCAGCGGCGGCGAGCGCCCGTTGCAAGTCGCCGTGATCGGCAGCGGTGGAGCCGCGATGGCGGCAGCGCTGAAGGCCGTCGAGCAAGGCGCGCACGTCACGCTGATCGAGCGCGGCACCATCGGCGGCACCTGCGTCAATGTCGGCTGCGTGCCGTCCAAGATCATGATCCGCGCTGCCCATATCGCCCATCTGCGCCGGGAAAGCCCGTTCGACGGAGGCATCGCGGCGACTGTACCTGAGATCGACCGCGGCAAACTACTGGCCCAGCAGCAGGCGCGCGTCGATGAGCTGCGCCACGCCAAGTACGAAGGCATCCTGGACGGCAACCCGGCCATCACCGTGCTGCACGGAGAAGCACGTTTCAGAGACGCACAGAGCCTTGTCGTCCGTTTGAGCGAGGGTGGCGAGCGCGTCGTGGTGTTCGACCGCTGCCTGGTTGCCACGGGCGCCAGTCCGGCCGTGCCGCCGATTCCGGGCCTGAAAGAGTCACCTTACTGGACTTCGACCGAGGCGCTGGTCAGCGACACCATTCCCGAGCGCCTGGCGGTGATCGGCTCGTCGGTGGTGGCGCTGGAACTGGCGCAAGCCTTCGCCCGGCTCGGCAGCAAGGTGACAATCCTAGCGCGCAGCACGCTATTCTTCCGCGAAGACCCGGCCATCGGCGAGGCCGTTACGGTCGCCTTCCGTGCCGAAGGGATCACGGTGCTGGAACACACGCAAGCCAGCCGGGTCGCCCATGCGGATGGCGAGTTCGTGTTGACCACCGGACACGGCGATGTGCGCGCCGACAAGCTGTTGGTCGCTACCGGGCGGACACCGAACACGCGCAGCTTGGCATTGGAAGCGGCTGGGGTCGCCGTCAATGCGCAGGGGGCCATCGTCATCGACAAAGGCATGCGCACCAGCACACCACACATTTACGCGGCTGGCGACTGCACCGACCAGCCGCAATTCGTCTATGTGGCGGCGGCGGCCGGCACCCGTGCCGCGATCAACATGACCGGCGGCGACGCTGCCATCAATCTGACCGCGATGCCGGCCGTGGTGTTCACCGATCCGCAAGTGGCGACCGTGGGCTACAGCGAAGCGGAAGCGCATCACGACGGGATCGAGACCGATAGTCGCACCTTGACCTTGGATAACGTGCCGCGCGCGCTGGCCAACTTCGACACGCGCGGCTTTATCAAGCTGGTTATCGAGGAAGGTAGCGGACGGCTCATCGGCGTGCAGGCGGTCGCGCCGGAAGCGGGCGAACTGATCCAGACGGCGGTGCTCGCCATTCGCAACCGCATGACGGTGCAAGAACTGGCCGACCAGTTGTTCCCCTACCTGACGATGGTCGAGGGGTTGAAGCTCGCGGCGCAGACCTTCAGCAAGGACGTGAAGCAGCTTTCGTGCTGCGCCGGATGAGGAAAAGGGAGGTGTTCAATGAACGCCTACACGGTGTCCCGGCTGGCCCTCAATGCAGGGGTGAGCGTGCATATCGTGCGCGACTACTTGCTGCGCGGATTGCTGCGGCCGGTCGCGTGCACCACGGGCGGCTACGGCTTGTTCGATGACGCCGCCTTGCAACGGCTGTGCTTCGTGCGGGCCGCCTTCGAAGCGGGCATCGGCCTCGGCGCGTTGGCTCGCCTATGTCGGGCACTGGATACGGCGGATGGCGATGAAGCGGCTGCGCAGCTTGCCGTGCTGCGTCAGCTCGTCGAACGCCGGCGCGAAGCGTTGGCCGATCTGGAAGTGCAGTTGGCCGCGATGCCGACCGCGCCAGCACAGCATGCGGAGAGTCTGCCATGAACAGCCCCGAGCGCATGCCGGCCGAGACGCACAAGCCGTTCACCGGCTACCTATGGGGCGCGCTGGCCGTGCTCACCTGTCCCTGCCATTTGCCGATTCTCGCTGCCGTACTCGCCGGCACGACCGCCGGTGCGTTCATCGGGGACCATTGGGGTGTTGCAGCCCTCGCGCTGACAGGCTTATTTGTCCTGTCCGTGGCGCGGCTGCTACGGGCCTTCAAGGGAAGATCATGACCGCTTCCCCGCCAGCGGAATGGACAGTAGCGCAACTGGCGCAGGCTGTCGGGCGCGGGCAGCTTGAGCTGCACTACCAGCCGATAGTCGATTTGTGCAGTGACCAGATTGTCGGCGCGGAAGCCCTGTTGCGCTGGCGTCACCCGACGCTCGGACTGTTGCCGCCGGGCCAATTCCTGCCCGTGGTCGAATCGTCCGGTCTGATGCCGGAAATCGGCGCTTGGGTGCTGGGCGCAGCCTGCCGCCAGATGCGCGACTGGCTGCCGCTGCAATGGCGGCCGTTCCGGCTAGCCGTTAATGTTTCCGCAAGCCAGGTGGGGCCGGATTTCGACAAGTGGGTTAAGGGCGTGCTGGCCGATGCGCAGTTGCCCGCCGAGTATCTGGAAATCGAGCTGACCGAATCGGTCGCGTTCGGCGATCCGGCCCTGTTCTCCACCTTCGATACCTTGCGCGCCATCGGCGTGCGCTTCGCCGCCGATGATTTCGGGACAGGCTATTCCTGTCTGCAACATTTGAAATGCTGTCCGATCACCACGCTCAAGATTGACCAGTCGTTCGTCGCGGGACTCGCCGATGACGCCCACGACCGGACCATTGTCCGGGCCGTGATCCAGCTTGCGCATGGGCTGGGCATGGAGGTTGTGGCCGAGGGCGTGGAAACGGCGGTGAGTCTTGATCTGTTGCGGCAAGCCGGCTGCGACGCAGGACAAGGTTTCCTGTTCGCCAAACCAATGCCGGCGGCGGCATTCGCCGCCTTCGTCAAGCAATGGAGGGACACCGCCATGAACGTCGACGAACCGACCGTCGCCTGCTGTGTATGCTGCAAGGAAATCCCGCTCGATGCAGCCTTCACACCAGAAGGCGCGGAATACGTCGAACACTTCTGCGGGTTAGAGTGTTACCAGCGCTTCGCGGCCCGCGCCAAGGCGGAAGCTGACACTGGCACCGATCCGATAGTTAAGGGATGAAGGCAAGACCCTTCCGATACAGCCGTTCGGCAAGGTTGGTCATCGGCCCGCCCGTCTTGCGCCACAGCGGCGTCACCGTCACATAGGCGAGCGCCGCTACGACGACCGCGCCCGCCATGTCGAGCGGAAAATGCACGCCCAGGAACACCCGTGCCCACGCGACGCTGACACCAGCCAGCAGTACGAGGATGGCCCATTCAGCCGCACCGTCGAACAGCAGCGTCAGCCCCACGCCGGCGAACACGGTCATGTGGTCGCTCGGAAATGACGAGTCGGCCGCGTGCGGCATCCAGGCATGGCCGAGTCCGATCATGAATGGCCGGGGATGCGACCAGAGCGCGCCGATGGCCTGATTGGCCGCCACACCGAGCAGCGCGACCAGACACGCCTTAATTGCCACGCTCCGGCGCGCATGATCGCCCCACAGCCAGAGGCCGACGAGCAACAACGGAATCAGGTAGATCAGGTTGTCGGCGATGCCGATGGCAGCCTGGATCAGCCAGGCCGGCGTACCGTCGCCGCCGTTGATGTGCAAAAACAGAGCACGGTTGAAGGCTTCAATCTGTGTCATCGGTCAGTCGGCCTCTACATCATCGAGACCGGCGTACGACAGGCTTTCCGGGTAGAGCGCCGTCAACTGCGACAGTGTGTCCTGTACCTGCTCCAACGCGTTCGTCATGCCGAGCACTTGGTCTTCCAGATCGACCGCGAACTCGAAAAGGTCGGCGACTTGGCTGCGCGATCCTTCGTTGAACACGGCCATCGCCAGTTGATGCAACTTCAACAGATCAATGCGTAGTTGCGGCAGCCCGCCATCCTCGCCGCCGTTCAAATCGCCGCGCAGCTCGTCCACGGCATCGACTGTGCGCAGCAGCGCCGTGGTGTCGAAGTTCTCGGGAGCCAGTACGTTCCATTCCTCGTCAGTGATGGTGATTTCCATAGGTGTCTTTCTCCTTGTGATGGAGCCTGGCTGCCTACAGCCCAAGCTCGCTATGCGAGCCGAGACGGACGAGTTGCAACACAGCGTCGTCCGGTTTGCGATAAATCAACACCAGGTCGGGCTTGACGTGGCAGTCCCGGTGATCCTTCCAATCGCCGGTCAGCGCGTGGTCACGGTGTTTCTCGGCCAGCGGTTGGTCGTTCGCCAAGTCGGTCACGATGGCGACGAAATCACTTGCCAGCGTCTGCCGATGCGGGCCTTTGGCTTCGCGCTTGTAGTCGCGTTTGAACTGGCCGGTCTGTTCAATCGTCCGCATTCAAGTCCGCCATCAAGTCCTCGACGGTAGCGAACGACTTCAGGCCGCCACGGCGCGCTTCCTTCATCGCCTCGATGGTGGTGGCGTTTGGCACCAACGGCTCGAACGGCAAGGCTTTCTCGCGGGCGACGCGGGTCAGCATGATGCGAAAGGCGTCCGACACGGTCAGCCCCATCGCCGCCAGCACGGCGGTGGCCTCTTCCTTGATGTGCTCGTCGATGCGGGCACGGACTACTGCATTTGCAGACATGGTTTGATCCTCCGGATTAATGAGCTACATTGTAGCCCATATTTGCACAGAGCGAAGTAGGCATACTTTGCCCGACATGTCTTAAAACAAATGTTTTGCGACATATCTGCAACAGTCCTATGCACCAACCTCTGGATGGCCTCAAAATTGTGCGGAAAACTCTGTCGCCATGCGCTACCATACGGAAACCTGTTTTCGATAGTTATCCGCCTATGTTGGTTGGTTACATGCGCGTGTCGTCGGATTCCGACCGGCAGAGCACGGACTTGCAGCGCGACGCGCTGCTCGCCGCCGGCGTCGATCCGCGTCATCTGTTCGAGGATCACGCCTCTGGTGCGAAGGATAACCGCGCCGGCCTGGCGCGGTCGCTCGAATTCGTCCGCGCCGGCGACGTGCTGGTGGTGTGGAAGCTCGACCGGCTCGGCCGCTCGTTGTCGCACTTGCTTTCCATCGTGACCTCGCTAAAGGACAAGCGGGTGGCGTTCCGTTCTCTGACGGAGAACCTGGATACCACGACGCCCTCGGGCGAGTTCCTGTTCCAGGTGTTCGGCGCGCTTGCGCAGTACGAGCGCGCCTTGATCCAGGAGCGTGTCGTGGCCGGCTTGGCCGCCGCCCGCAAACGCGGCCGGATCGGCGGTCGGCCGCAAGCGATCACCGGCGAGAAGCTGGACGCCATCGTTGCCGCGCTCGATGGCGGCATGTCCAAGGCAGCGGTGTGCCGAAATTTTAGCGTCAAGCGCACCACGCTGATCGAAACGTTGGCGCGAGTGGGGTGGCATGGCACGGGAAGGACGGATGATGGGCAACAAGAATAAGCTGCTCACCGTCCTGTCGGACGCCGAGCAGGAAGCCCTGTACGGCTTGCCGGATTTCGACGACACCCAACGGCTGGAATACCTTGCGCTGACCGAAACCGAACTGGCGCTCGCCAGCAGTCGGCCCGGACTCCCCGCCCAGGTCTATTGCGTCTTGCAGATCGGTTACTTCAAGGCCAAGCACGCTTTCTTCCGCTTCGATTGGAACGAGGCTGAGGACGATTGCGCTTTCGTGTTGAGCCGCTATTTCCACGGTGAGCCATTCGAGCACAAGGCGATCACCAAGCACGAGCACTACACCCAGCGCGAGCGGATTGCCCAGTTGTTCGACTACCGGCCGTGGACGGCCGATTTCCTGCCGCATCTCGTGCGGCAAGCCGCGCAAATCGTGCGCCGCGACGTGACACCTGGGTTCGTGGCCGCCGAGCTGATCGTCTGGCTCAACGAGCACAAGATCATTCGGTCCGGCTATACCACCCTGCAAGAGCTGGTCAGCGAAGCCCTGTCCGCCGAACGTCGGCGCTTGGGCGGCTTGCTGGCGGAAGTGTTGGACGAATCGGCCAAGGCTGCGCTGGGCCAGCTCCTGGTGCGCGACGATACCTTGTCTCAACTGGCGGCGCTCAAGCAGGACGCCAAGGATTTCGGCTGGCGTCAGATGGCCCGCGAGCGCGAGAAGCGCGCCACGCTGGAACCGCTGCACGGAATCGCCAAGACACTGCTGCCAAAGTTCGGAATCTCACAGCAGAACCTGCTGTACTACGCGAGCCTGGCGAATTTCTACACTGTCCACGATCTGCGCAACCTGAAGGCCGATCAGACGCATCTCTACCTGCTGTGCTACGCCTGGGTGCGCTATCGGCAGCTCTCCGATAACCTGGTCGATGCGATGGCCTACCACATGAAGCAGTTGGAGGACGAAAGCAGCGCGGGCGCAAAGCAATCCTTTGCCGCCGAGCAGATGCGCCGTCAGCAAGACACTCCGCAGGTCGGCCGCCTGTTGTCGCTTTACATCGACGACAGCGTGCCCGATCCCACACCTTTCGGCGATGTGCGTCAGCGCGCCTACAAGATCATGCCCCGCGATACGCTGCAAACCACGGCACAGCGTATGAGCGTGAAGCCGGTAAGCAAGCTGGCTTTGCACTGGCAGGCAGTGGACGGCCTGGCCGAGCGTATCCGCCGTCATCTTCGCCCACTGTATGTCGCGCTCGATTTCTCCAGCACCGACCCGGAAAGCCCGTGGCTCGCGGCGCTGGACTGGGCCAAGGGCGTGTTCGCCAAGCAGCAGCGCCTGTCGCAACGGCCGCTCGCCGAATGTCAGGCGTCCACGCTGCCGAAAAGATTGCGGCCGTACCTGCTGACCTTCGATGCGGATGGCACGCCGACGGGCCTGCATGCCGACCGCTACGAGTTCTGGCTGTACCGCCAAGTCAGGAAGCGCTTCCAGTCGGGTGAACTCTACCTCGACGACAGCCTGCAACACCGTCATTTCTCCGACGAGTTGGTTTCGCTGGACGAAAAGGCCGATGCACTGGCGCAGATGGACATCCCGTTCCTGCGGCAGCCGGTCGATGCCCAGCTCAATGTGCTGGCGGCCGAACTGCACGCGCAATGGCTGGCCTTCAACCGCGAGCTGAAGCAGGGCAAGCTGACGCACCTGGAATACGACAAGGACGCGCAGAAGCTGACCTGGCACAAGCCCAAGGGTGAGAACCAGAAGGCGCGCGAGAAGTCGTTCTACGAGCAACTGCCGTTCCGCGACGTGGCCGACGTGTTCCGCTTCGTCAACGGGCGGTGCCAGTTCCTGTCGGCGCTGACGCCCTTGCAGCCGCGCTATGCGAAGAAGGTCGCAGACGCCGACAGCTTGATGGCGGTCATCATTGCGCAGGCGATGAATCACGGCAACCAAGTCATGGCACGCACCAGCGACATCCCTTACCACGTGCTGGAGAGCGCTTACCAGCAGTACCTGCGCCACGCAACGCTGCACGCGGCCAACGACTGCGTCAGCAACGCCATCGCCGCGCTGCCGATCTTCCCGCATTATTCGTTCGACCTCGATGTGCTGTACGGTGCCGTCGATGGCCAGAAATTCGGCGTCGAGCGGCCGACCGTGAAGGCGCGCTACTCGCGCAAATATTTCGGTCGCGGCAAGGGCGTGGTCGCCTACACGCTGTTGTGCAACCACGTGCCGCTCAACGGCTATCTGATCGGCGCGCACGACTACGAGGCCCATCACGTGTTCGACATCTGGTATCGCAACACGTCGGACATCATGCCGACCGCGATTACCGGCGACATGCACAGCGTCAACAAGGCCAACTTCGCCATCCTGCACTGGTTCGGTCTACGCTTCGAGCCGCGCTTCACCGACCTTGACGACCAGTTGAAGGAACTGTATTGCGCCGATGATCTGGCACTGTATGAGAAATGCCTGACCCGGCCGGTCGGAAAAATCGACCGCGATCTCATCGTCAACGAGAAGCCAAACATTGACCAGATCGTGGCCACACTCGGGCTGAAGGAGATGACGCAGGGCACGCTGATCCGCAAGCTGTGCACTTACACCGCGTCGAACCCGACACGGCGCGCGGTGTTCGAGTTCGACAAGCTCGTTCGCAGCATCTACACGCTGCGCTACCTGCGCAATCCGCAACTGGAGCGCAACGTGCACCGCTCGCAGAACCGGATTGAGTCCTACCACCAGCTACGCTCGGCCATCGCCCAGGTCGGCGGCAAGAAGGAGCTGACCGGGCGCACCGACATCGAGATCGAAATCAGCAACCAGTGCGCAAGGCTGATCGCCAACGCCGTCATCTACTACAACTCGGCCATCCTGTCGCGGCTGCTGACGAAGTACGAGGCGAGCGGCAACGCCAAGGCGCTGGCACTCATCACCCAGATATCACCGGCGGCCTGGCGGCACATCCTGCTGAACGGGCATTACACCTTCCAGAGCGACGGCAAGATGATCGACCTAGATGCGCTCGTGGCGGAGCTGGAACTGGAATGACGGAAATTTCTGGGGTTCCGGCTTACAACCCCTTCCTGACATCAGGATAGGGTATAGCTCAATCTGACGCATCAACGCTTGAAGGCCAACAACAGAACGCCACCGGCGACCATCGCAATGCCCGACCACTCGCGCAGTGATGGTCGCTCTCCCAGAAATGCGAACGCGAACACAGCCACCAGAACGAGGCTGAGCTTGTCCACTGGCGCAACCTTGGAGGCCTCTCCTATCTTGAGTGCCCGGAAATAACATACCCACGACGCGCCAGTGGCCAGGCCGGATAACCCAAGGAACAACCAGGTCTTCGACGAAAGCTCGAAGGGGTTGGACCACTTGCCCGTGTAAACCACGAACACCGACAGTACAACGATGATGATTGCCGTTCGGATCAAGGTGGCCAGATCGGAATCAACGCCCTGAATGCCAATTTTGGAAAAAATGGCAGTCAGTGCCGCAAAAACGGCGGACAGAATTGCCCAATAGAACCAGCCGGTTGATGTCGCCATATATTTCCTTAAAGTGCTTTAGCCAGCGGCACGAGCACACAGACACACAGGCCGGAATGCGCTACGTCGTCTGAGAACCCTAGTTGAATCTCAGCGCCAATCCGGTCTGTGACGGCCTTGACGATGGAAAGACCTAGACCCGATCCGACTTGATCGCTCCCAAGAGTGCGATAGAACGGGTCAAACACCCGCTCTCGCTCGACAACTTGAATACCTGGCCCTGAGTCCTGGATTCTCAGTATTGCGCGACCTTTTTCCGTGCTGACAGAAAGATCGACCTTCCCGCCATCTGGCGTGTAACGAATGGCGTTATCGACTAAGTTCTTGACTACGGCAATCACATCCAACTCGTTAACCCAGAGTTGGGCGTCTTGCTCTCCTTCAACGCCGATGTCGATGTGCTTGGCGTCGGCCAGAGGCATAAGGTCTTCCAGCACACGGCGATAGACGTGCTGCACCGATACAGACGACTTGGGCCGGTCGAGCGCGGCCTGAGCCTTGGCCAAGGTGAGAAGCTGATCCAGCAGGCTTCGGCCGCGCTCGATGCCTCGCCGCAGTGTCCTGAGACGTTCATGCGCTAGTTCTGACATATCCGCCTGGTCCAGTCGCTCCGCTTGCAGTGACAAGGCTGTCAACGGCGACCGAAGCTCATGCGCCGCATCCGCGACAAACCGGCGCTGGGTTTCCATTGCCTGGTCAACGCGGGCAAGCAGACGGTTGATCGCTACCACGAACGGGCGCACTTCGGCGGGGAGATGGCTTTCCTCGACGGGATGTAATTCCTGTTCGGCGCGCTGGTCAATTTCCGCCGACAAAGAAGCGATGGGCCGGAACATCTTGCGCACAAGGTCAGCCACGATCAAAAGCAGGATGGGAACCAAGATCAGAAACGGCATCAATGTGCGCAAGGCGCTGTCGCGTGCAATTTCGTCGCGAACGCCGGTTTCTTGCGCCACGGCGATTCGCTCGCCACTGGACGTTGTTTTGACTAACACACGGAACGGCTCGCCGCTGACATCAAGCGTATGCAGACCATCGGGCAGCGTGATCGGTAGTGGCAGCGGTACTCCCGCATCGCCCTTCCCGGCCGCCTTGCTGCCGTCTGAAAGATACTGAACGATGACGCGAGACTCTTCGTCGCTGTCCTTGGCGCGGCCATCGTCTCCGAGATGTGCAAGCGGGAGGTGTTGCCGGTCAAACAGTGCCGCGACTTGGTGCAGCATGTCGTCTTGCAGCTCGTGGGCTTCGTCGAATGCGGATACGAAAGAGAATATGCCGGCCACCAATGCGATGACAAAAATAGCCAGCGACAGCGAAAAGGACAGCTTGAACTGAACCGACTCGTTCAGACGTTTTTTGAAACCATCCATCCAACCCCCCTGACATTTTTGATGACTTCGCCGCCCAGCTTGCGCCGCAGTGCATGGATCAGGAATTCGACGGCGTTGCTCTCGACCTCTTCACCCCATCCATAGATACGGTCTTCCAGATCGCTGCGCGAGAGAATGGCTCCAGGGCGTATCAGCAAGGCTTGCAACAAAGCAAACTCACGATTGGAGAGTTGCACCGAGGCACTGTTGTTGACCGCCGCCTCCCGCGTGGCTGTATCGAGCGACACGACGCCGTTGCTGAGCATGGGCGTTGCGCTCCCTCCCTTACGTCGCAGCACCGCGCGCATGCGAGCCAGCAGCTCGGCCATCTCAAAAGGCTTGAGCAAATAATCATCGGCCCCACCATCCAAGCCGCGCAGTCGATCATTGAGGCCGTCGCGGGCGGTGATGATGAGCAGTGGAACCGGATTGTCTTTAGCGCGAATGCTGGTCAGCACCTCCAGCCCATCCTTACCTGGAAGGCCAAGATCGAGCAGCACCAGGTCATAGTGCTGGCAACCCAGTGTCGTGAGGGCGGTTTGACCGTTCTTTACCCAGTCGGCAGCGTATGAATCGTCTTTCAGCGCCCCTTGGATGGCTTCGCCAATCATGGTGTCGTCTTCGACCAGCAATACTCGCATTCCTCCTCCAATAGATAACAGTAACTCAGTGCGCCGTTCTGGCAGCTCTTTGCTTGAATAGCAAAATGCTAGTCAAAATGAAGGCAAATAGTGCCGCTGATGCTGAATAACGACTCAGGGCCAGCCCACCTGCACTGAGCGGCTTATCCAGAAAATCCCCCACCACGGCACCGAGAGGGCGGGTCAAAATGAATGCTGCCCAAAAAAGCAAAGTTCGCGATACATTTGTCCAATAGTAAGCTGCAACGACCAAGGCCAATAACGCACTGAACAGAATGGCACCGCCGGTGTAACCCAATCCTGCCGTATCCGCAGTCCAATCGCCCAGCGCCGTCCCCAGAGTCTGGGAGAACATGATAGTCACCCAATAGAACATTTCGGCCTTCGGCGAACTTACTGTGCTAACCGAAACTGAGCCTAGCGTTCGATGCCATATAAATAGTGAACCGAACAACAAAGCCATAAGCAAGGTCGAGCCACCAGCATACCCAATACCGAGGGATCGGTCTGCAAAATCAGCCAGCGTTGTGCCGACCGTAGTGGTTGCAATGATCGTTGTCCAGTAAAGAAATGGCTGAAAGGTCTTGACCTTTATTTGCGCAAAGACCGCAGCCAAAAATACGGCTGAGAAAATAACCGTACCAATTAGGTAGCCCAAATTCATTGACATCGAAACGGCATCGCCGCCTGTTTCGCCGAGCGTGGTGGCGGCGATCTTGATGATCCAAAAAACGAGAGTGACCTCTGGAACTTTGCTCAATGCTTTTTCTGTTGAAGTATTCATATTGTTTCGTTTTCTCTGGTCAGAGCTTCGCTTGTAACAAGTCGAAAGTGGCTAATAGGTCAGCCATCGCTTTTTTGCAGTCGGATTGATTTGGTGTATCTGCACGCATTGCGCTGAGGGCATGGTCAATGGCTTTGTCGAGCCTGTGCCAATCATCCGCTGCACGAGGTTTCAAGCCTGCCTCCGCCGAGTCCCATGCGACCTCCAAGTCCTTGATCCGTGTCCTTGCTGCTGCTAGATCACCCTTATCCACGATGGTGGCAACGTCTGCGGCGATGGTCCGAAACGCATACAGATCGCCCAGCTTGGATGCGGTCTTGGCCTGCGTTGCAGAATTAGGCTGAACCGTGGTTGCCGGGGCTGTACCCGTGTCGGTAGGCTTGGAACATCCGGTGGCCAAGGCCAGCAGAACGACGGCCGATACAGCGGCAACGGGGCGGAGTAGTGAATGAAATTGGTACATGATTTTTCCTTGCGTTATGGTGTGGAAGTTATTCGACGGCTTGTGTGTTCTTGTTGCTGCCAACGCTGAACTGCGCAAAGGCAACCAGCATCACAATCACGGTCAGGAATAGAGCACTGGTCCACATGGCACCCATGCCGAGGCCGCCATAGGTCTTGGCCTGCGTTAGGAGGTCGCCGAGTGCGGCACCGAAGGGGCGTGTCAGTATATAGCCAATCCAGAAGGTCAGCACGGCGTTGCCGCCCATGCGCCATGCCGCATAGGTGATCGCGATCAGCGTGCCAAACGCCACCGCTCCCCATGTGAAGCCAAGGCCGAGCGCTTCGGTCGCCAAGTCACCGGCCGCTGTGCCCAGTGCAAACGTGCAGAGGATGGCAGACCAGTAAAACAACTCCCTGCGCCGCGTGAAAATCTCATGAATGGACAAGGTGCGCTCTACCCAAAACCAAACTGCAAAAATCCCCGCAAGCGCCACGGCAAATGCCGACGTGCTGACATACAGGCTAACGCCTAGCCCATCGGTGAGCAGGTCAGTAATCTGGGTTCCGACCACGCTGACCAGTACGACCGTCAGCCAGTAAATCCAGGGCGTGTAGCGCCGCGTGCGTAGCTGCATGACCAGGGCAATAGCCAACAATGCGCCCATCACTGTACGAGTCATGCCTTGGCCGAAGCCTGCATTGACAGCCAGAAAGTCGGCTCCGGTTTCTCCGACCGTCGTGGACATGATCTTGATAATCCAGAACGAGAGAGTCACTTCTGGGACTTTATTGAGCCAGTTTGATGCGGAAGGCGTGGTCAGCGTATTCATGGAGTTGTTTCCTGCAAAGGCGGGTTGTTCTTGCTGCAAGTCTGACCGGCCAAACTTAGGCCAGCCATAGGCTCTTCATTTGCGCACCCATCCAATTTGGATGAGTTTTCCGAAAAGGACTCGATGAACGCTGAGGGCAAGGTTGTAAGTCGCAGGTAGATATACGCGCATCTCACGAAACGCCAGCCAGGCACCCAGTCCGGCGACCAAGGCCGCACCCACCATATCCAGCGGAAAATGAACGCCGAGATAAATGCGCGCCCAAGCAACAGGCAGTCCCAATAATGCCAGTGCTAGGCCAGCCATACGCGGACTGCGGTGCATCAAGAAACTAAAGGCGACGGCCCACAGGAGCGTCAGATGGTCGCTCGGGAACGAAGAATCAGCCGCATGGGGAATCAGGGTGTGCCCCAGACCGATCATGAAAGGACGTGGATGTTGCCAAATCAATCCGATAATCTGATTAATGAGCAAGCCGACAAGACCGGATGCGGTCGCTTCGAGCAAAACTTTGCGAGTGTGTTCGCTTCCGCGTAGCCAACCGATCCCGATGATGGCCGGAAGCGCCCAAATGACGTACTCAGCGAAAAAGGTGGCGATGGCCAGCAGCAGCGTGCTTGGGTGCTCTGGTGCATTAAGCCAGAGAAATAGTGCGTGATTGAGGTCTTCCATGTGGTCTCCGAGGCCGAATCATCCAACTCGGGCGACCCGGCCTTGTGGCATGCAATCAGTCTTGTTTGTCGTGGTCGTCATCGCGATCCGCTTTGTCTTCGGCGGACGAAATGACCGTACCCTTGTCGGCATCGACCTTGACATCGAAGACCTTGGCCCCGCTAACGACTTCCACGTCGTACACCCAACCCTGTTTCGAGTTCTCATACTCGGCACGTGAAGCTTTGCCGTTGGCATGCTGCTCTGCCGTGGTGACAGCCTGAGCCAGTGGGATTTTGGCCTTGGCGATGGCCATGGCATCGTTTTCCATGCCGCCTTGGGCGGCATAGGCAACGGTGCCCGCAGCGGCAATGGCTGCGGCCAGGAGAGAAAGTTTGCTGTAGCGATTCATGGTGTTTCTCCAAAAAGAACGCAGGTATTTGCGCAATGGAGAGATTACGGAAGCTGACTTAGCTGGCACTGAGCCGCTCCAAAATAGCTTAGCGTGCTTTATTTTCCGTTTTCTGAGACGCTCCCTACATCAATCACCCGATTGCATTGGCCCACCTGCTGGCGACCGTTGGCGCAGTGGATGACTTGGATGTGTTGCGTGCTGCCACGGTGGAGGACACCGAGACCAGCGAAGCCGAACTGCGTGAGCGGTTCGGTGATGCGGTGGCTAGCATCGTCATGGAAGTTACGGACGACAAGGCGCTCCCTAAGAGTCGGCGCAAAGAGATGCAAGTGGAGCATGCGCCCCACAAGAGCCCGGGAGCCGCATTGGTGAAGTTGGCAGACAAGACCTGCAACCTTCGGGATATCGCAGCGGCCTCGCCTGCCGACTGGCCTTTGGCGCGGCGCCAAGAGTATTTTGATTGGGCCAAGCAGGTGGTCGATGGTTTGCCGAAGGTCAGCCACCAGATGCTGGCTGCCTTTGATGAGGCCTAGGCTGCAAGGCCGGGGAGTGGACTAACCGACCCCACGGCGCGCGAAGGACATTGGTTGAACATACAGGGGGCGCTGCGCGGAACGTCTGGATTCGTCCGAGTCATGGACAACGGAGATATCGAGGTCGAGCTATACGACCACAGTGAAGCAGCGCAAAGCTCGTTTGGAGGCGATGTATCCACCATCTACACCGTCGACAAAGTTGATCTGCCCGAACTCGCCAAGCAATTGGCGGTTGGATTTGGGGGCGATATTCCCAGCATGGCGAAATTGCCTGACCACCTCACGAGATTTTTTGACGTTCAGAGCCTCATTGAGTGGCTGACGAGCAAATCAGGCCTAGATGTCCGCAAGCGCGGTTGACTTTGAGGTCTGACGTGAAGTTCAAGCGTGTTGGCGTGCACTCAATATTGACCAAAGGGGGGCGGATAAAATCTTGGACTACTTTTAGGAGTGGCTCATGTACTCATATGAAGAACGTCTTCGGGCAGTGAAGCTATATATTAAGCTTGGCAGACGCTGTAAAGCGACGATTCGCCAATTGGGTTACGCGACAAAGAATTCATTAAAGGCTTGGCATGATGAATTCCAAGAGCGCGGCGATTTAAAGAACAAGTACGTTCGCCCAAATGCGAAGTACTCGGAAGAACAAAAGATTGTGGCTCTGGACCATTACGTAAACCATGGACGCTGCATTGCCCATACCGCAAAGGCGCTGGGATATCCCGGGCGAGCGAAACTAAGGGAATGGGTTCGCGAGCGATACCCGGAACCGAAGCGTTTTTTCATTTGAAAATAGGGGAATGCTATTGCGCGGTTTTAGTCAAAAACACCCGCTGTTTTTATTTCTGCCAACTCAAGAATCGGCGTTCATTTCAGTACAGTAAAAATCAATAATATGAAGTTAAACTCTTAAATTTAGATATAATTTCATATAGTTGAATTTATCAAAGTAAATATTTAGTTTAAATCCATTTAAATACTAATATATTGAAATTATCCATTTAAAAATTAGGATAACTTCATAATGTTAGATTTTACATTTGCAACAGCATCCGAACTCAGTAAAGAAATAGCATCGCGGATGAAAGCGCAACGCATGCGCCTCGAGCTATCCCAACCCGAACTAGCACAGCGCGCAGGCGTAGCATTGGGCACCGTGTCCGGATTTGAAAAGAGCGGCAAGGCTACTCTCGAGACTGTGATACGACTGATTGTTGCCTTGGATCTCACAAAAGAAATCGAGCCGCTGTTTTTGCAAAAGCCGACGTCAATCAGAGAACTGGAACTAGCCACAAAGCCTGTTCGTCAACGTGTTCCTCGTAAAAACAAAAAGCTTTTATGAAAAAACTCAACATCAATTTTTGCGGATGGGGGCAAAACTGGCACTTAGGTACTCTCGCCCACGAGGGGCGGACTCTTCTATTCGAATACTCGGATGAGGCGCTAGCGCGTGGTATCGAGTTATCGCCAATTTATTTGAAACTGCGCAAAGTAGCTTATTCAGGATTTCCGGTTACGCAAGACAACTTGCCGGGATTGATCGCTGATTCCTTGCCTGATGGCTGGGGCCGCCTCCTGATGGACCGTTGTTTCCAAAAAAGTGGGCGTGACCCGGGTAACATTTCACCGCTGGATCGACTTGCATTCATCAGTGACCGTGCGATGGGCGCCCTAGTTTTTACACCTCCCGATGCACTGAGCCACGATCCCGAATATCAAGAGTTGCGGGTATTGGCAGAAGGCGCACAGCTGATCTTGGCAGGCAAAGATACGACCACTCTTGAGCAGCTGGCACTAACTGGAGGGTCGCCCCATGGTGCACAACCGAAAGTTCTTGTTCAGTACAACACTTCCACGGAAGAGGTCAGCACTGACCGCGCGGCGCCAGGTGAAGCATGGCTTGTCAAATTTCAGGCACAGGGAGAAGCAAAGGAAGTCTGTGCCATTGAGATCCTTTATGCCACCATGGCTCGGCAATGCGGTTTAGACATGCCGGGGACAAAATACTTCGACTTAACCCCGAAGTTGGCAGGATTTGGAATCGAGCGTTTTGATAGAAGACACGGAATGCGGGTGCCGACCTTGAGTCTCGCCGCGCTGCTCGATGACAATTTTCGCTTACCAACACGTGACTATGAGGTGTTCTTAAGAGCAACACGAACGCTGACCAAGGACGATCGGCAAGTAAAAAATGCTTTCGAGCGATGCGTATTCAATGTCGTTTTCAATAACCGCGATGACCACACGAAGAATTTCGCCTACGTGATGAACGAATCGATGCATTGGGAACTTGCACCTTGCTTCGACCTGACGTACAACGTAGGCATTGGTGGTGAGCACCAGATGACGATCCGGGGGGAAGGCCGTAACCCAGGTCATGAACATCTGCTAGCATTGGCAAAAGCCGTCGATCTGCCCTCTGGTTGGGCTCGCCAGACGATTGAGCGCATCACTTCTATCGCAGGAACATTAGCCACCTATGCAAAGGATGTAGGGATTAAGCCTGCAACGTTAAGAGTCATCAAAAGCGCCATCGAAGCAAACCGCAGGCGCATGGTTTAACCCATAAGGCTTCGCCAACTGAAAAGTCCCAGAAAGTCGAAGATCCCACGTCCCACAAAATCGCACCCTGCCCTGACACTGAAGAAATCTTCAAATCTCACGACCCATTGTTGAAGATTTTTTAGACTGAAAATGGTAACCCCCCCCCGACAAAAAGAGCGAGTTATCTGTGCTGTGATTGCTTTTTTTGGGAAGAATTTGGAATTGAATCTGAATTCAATAGTCGTTTTAACTCAGCCTTCGTAGCTTGAACTACGGCAACAAAAGGAGCAGCCCAGATACGAAGATCGTTCTTTGCTACTTTTTTGACGTGATTTAAAATGTTTAAGTTATTCATGATTCAGCGCATACGTTACGAATCTGCTCATCTTCAATCATATTGGAGTATATGAGTCTAAACGTCATCTTTGAGTCTCTTTATGACAGTCGTTCCATGCTGCCATACTTTGATTTCCATTGATAGTAGTTTGCTTCGGAAATACTGTGTTCCTGGCAAACGTTATTGATCAGCCTGCCCGCTTCGACGGCTTGTAATATTCCGATGATTTGTGTTTCTGTGAATCTGTTCTTACGCATTGCTGTTCTCCTTCGGCATATGAGTTTGCCTCAAGGACTCTAGTTAGGCGTGGCTTTATTTTACGGGAGGGTTACAACCAAAGTTATGGTAGCCGCCGTCTGGTTGTGGCACTGAAGGAAAAAGGGATAAGCATTGGTCGTTACAGGGTGCGCCAGCTCATGCATCAATCTCATCTGAAGCCAGTATGGAAGCGGAAATTTGTTCACACCACTGACAGCAAGCATGATTTGCCGATTGCAGAAAACATACTTGCCAGGCAATTCAATCCTGTTGCGCCGAACGTGGCTTACGTTTCAGATATTACCTATATTCGTACTGGATCCGGTTGGCTGTATTTAGCAACGGTAATTGATCTATTCTCACGCAAGGTCGTGGGCTGGGCAATGGCACCGGCTATGCCAGCAGATTTGGTGTGTGAAGCACTTAATATGGCAATCCGCCATCGTAATCCGCGTCAAGGTTTGATTGTTCATTCTGACAGAGGGAGGCAATATGCCAGTGGTCAATACCAGGCATTACTTGCTAAACATGGTTTTATTTGCAGCATGAGCCGAAAAGGTAATTGTTGGGACAATGCAGTTGCTGAGCGCTTCTTTTTAAATCTGAAAATGGAACGCGTATGGCAGCGTGAGTATGCAAACCATGCTGAAGCAAAAAACGATATAACGGATTACATTGTGCGCTTCTATAATTGCGAACGTATGCATTCTGTATTGGGCAATCTGCCGCCTGCTGTGTTTGAACAGAAAATGGCAGAAAAAAGACTTATTGAAGTGTCCGAAATTACTTGACCACTACAAGTACCCGTCCCTCACTATCTTGTGAATGATATTTTCGACGTCTTTGTAATCTGTCAATTTGCAATTTGCAATCAAATTTTGGCCGCAATTTATCTGAATTCGTCATAAGGATCTCCCTTTAAAAAGGCACTACTTAGGGCGTATGCTGGCGCAGCTCTCCGGTGCTGCTATACCGCTCACAAGTGGCTTAGTATAAGCATCAACTATTTCAAAACTACTCTTGAGCTTTAAAACATCTGAACGAGTTAACCCTGCCTCTTGCATCATTTTCGGCCAATGGGACACCACTTCTCTAACTTCCTCCACAATCAATTTGGCTTCCTGTGGCGGCAATAGGAACCTGCCCGCTTGTGATAACACATTCTCGATACTCGCAACAGGCCCTTGTGCACCAATGCCGATAGAGTGATGCAAATTAGATGCTTCTCGGTGTGGAACCAGGTCAAATGCTGGCGACAACCGATATATCCCATTTAAGTCGCGGATCAACGCATGATTCCTTAAGTGATCATCGATGTTGCCCGTGAGAACATTAAAGGCCATTCGCCGAAATAGCTCATGCGAGTCTTCTCGCGCAAACTTCGTCCGTTGACGCAGCGATTCTGCAAACCCCGCATAGGAAAACTTTGTGACATACAGTTCAGGAGTTACGGAATTAATTCCTAAAACGGAATGTGCACTCAGATAATGCAAGCGCTTCCCATCATCCGTTCGGTCGAATCTGCAGATGATCAAGACGGATTTCCCGGCAACATCGATCAATTCAAAATCAGGCACCTTGATTTTGGCTAGATGCGCCATCCTGAGCGTGGCATATTCCGCTTTGGGCACATCAAAGAAATCATCTGGCCTGCTAAATTTGGCGATGTATTCGCGCCCTTCATGCATGACTAGAGTTTTTGGCCGTAATCCGCCAAGGCTGCTACCAGGCGCCAGAAGCTGCCTTGCCTCTAAATCCAAATCGCCATCACCATTTTCAACTACCTTGTCGATCTGCGAGAGTATGCGGGAACTCAAATCTGAAACCGACGATGCCTGAATGCCGATGTTTGGTGGCGCTTGATGCGAAAGACCGAAGCCCAAACAGCCGGAACCAAAGTGCCAAGACTGCAAAAACCATTCAACCGGAGTGGCAGGAATAGGCTTCATATCGGACTTGCACAAACTGGCGGTTAATTTCTGGCCCCAGGCATTTGGCCCGGCATCGCTTAAAGCCCCATAACTGCCATCCGAAAAACGGGTTACGAGATGCGGATCCGGGCCAAGTGGCAACTGTAGCGGGTCAATTGGGAACGCCTTCGGTGTCGTGATGTAGTGGCGACCGTAGCCCAAGTGACCATTACCAGCATCATCCAACGCGAACGCAGCCATTGGCCGAGGATTTTTTGGCTCTGTACAGTCAAAAATAGTGCATTCACGGATCGGCATTTTAGAAATCCTGGTCTAATACTGGCTTGATGGGAGTGCGTAGCTGCTTTGGGACATCTGGTCGACTTAAGACCAATTCCATCTCGGACAGCTCATTTAAAGCCTCCAAGACGGCGAATAATGTTCCAATTGATACGCCATCCTCGCCCCGCTCAAGCCTGCCTAATGTCGTGCGGTGTGTACGAGTGATACTTTCAAGTTCAGAAAGCGAGAGGCCTGCTGCCTTGCGGGCAATACGCAACCGGCTGCCGAGATGCTTAACAGCCTCGGTCACAGGTTGGGATAGAAATGTAGTTTTATGGCGCATATTTGCATCATATTTTAAATTATGGTGCAAATCAACATCATATTTATGCATCCAGCTCCGACTAATGCGGCGTAAAATGCAACACCTTTCCCTTGTAGACGGCGCGAACTTGTTTGGACAATTCCATTATTTCGACGCTTGAAATCGCTTCCGCTCCCCACGACATGAGTGACAGCACATATTCCAAACTGCCCTTCGGATCATTAACGACGTAGCGTTGATAGAATTCCGTCAAATATTCCATGGGTGGAAAACGCTTTCATAATGATGGTGATACCATAAAGATCGGCTCGGAGATGCTCAAAAGTTGGAAAAAAAGCCGAACGGGTTTTCTGTAAATCACCTTTATCAGTTTAATTAGCATTATCAGGGGGGGAACCGATGACCGAGAAAAATCACCACCAGCCAGACCCGGAACAACTGCTCTGGGATGAATTGCTGGAATCGGAATTGAGCAAGCAGTTCCTGAACCGCGAATGCGACAAGGCTAAATTACTGCTGGATGAACTTATGCCGGAAAGAAAAGACAAGCCGGCCTGAATCAGGCTGACGTGAAGCTGTCTGCCGCGAATGGCAATGATGGCGGACAAAATCCTGTTTCATCGGGCGGCAGAATCTCATCGTATCAAATCGAACACCTTCCGAATGCCGCGCAATTCAGATTCCAGCCATTTGTTCCTGCCAGGCCGGGCGACGCAGATATAAATAAACGCCCTTGTCTTCGATTAACTGGAAATTCATACGCAAATACCACTTCAGGGCAGGATTCATTTTATCGATGTTTAATTCGATAGCCAGTCTGTGCTGCCTGGCCTTCTCTATCACCGACTGCATCAGCAGACTGCCCAGTCCCTGACTGCGAAAACCTTTGATCAGCGACATATCGATCAATACCAGCGCCTGCTCGGCCTGTTGCAGATACACTCGCCCGACCGGATGATTCTTGTACAAAACCAGAAGAAAGCTGGCGTTCTGATGCTGACTGTAAAACCTTTGCTGCGCATCGAACTGGGTAT
This sequence comes from Undibacterium sp. FT79W, assembly GCF_014284215.1. Lineage (NCBI taxonomy): Bacteria > Pseudomonadati > Pseudomonadota > Betaproteobacteria > Burkholderiales > Oxalobacteraceae > Undibacterium > Undibacterium sp. FT79W. The sequence continues at coordinate 75,620 of NZ_JACOGB010000010.1, forward strand.
CAATGAAAGCGATTTTTTGCGACTCATTCCAGCCACTATTGCCTAGCTCGTCGAGCTTCACAGATGCATAGAGCTGGCGCAAGAATGCCAGATCCTCTGCAGACTGGCTTTGGGCCCGAAGTTGAATATGGGGGTGGCTGATTTCTAACATTGTCGCGCATCCATGATGTGTTCAAGGCTACGGTCTGTTGACGTTTCACATAGGCAGCCATAAAAAAGCACAGGCCATGGCGACGACACTTTCATAATTTCGCTTCAATTTATCAAACCGGGTTGCCAGCGCCCGATACTGCTTTAAACGCGCAAACGCATTTTCAACCAAATGGCGGTAGCGATACAGCCCTCGGTCAAGATCAGCGTTTCCCTTGATTGAGTTACGTTTTCTCGGGATCACCGCGCGACTGCCTTGACTGGCAATTTGTGCCCGGATTGCCTCGCTGTCATAGCCTTTGTCGGCAATCATGGCACCCGCCTTTGGTAATTTCGCGATCAATTCCGGCGCGGCCTTGCAGTCATGGATCGCGCCACTGGTGATATCAAAGTCGATGGGTA
>NZ_JACOGB010000011.1:0-71693 GCF_014284215.1 Undibacterium sp. FT79W
CAGGTTCAATCAAGCCACACAGCCACTTCACGGGCGAGATCTACGTTTTGTCGAAAGATGAAGGCGGTCGTCATACACCATTCTTCAACAACTACCGTCCACAGTTCTACTTCCGTACAACGGACGTAACTGGTTCGATCGAGTTGCCAGCAGACAAAGAAATGGTGATGCCAGGTGATAACGTCTCTATCACAGTGAAACTGATCAACCCGATCGCGATGGAAGAAGGTCTCCGTTTCGCTATCCGTGAAGGTGGTCGTACTGTTGGTGCGGGTGTTGTTGCTAAAATTATCGAGTAATTTTTAAAGTTCATTCGAAATAAGTATTGCGGCTTGCCAAGGCCGCAGTACTTATCAAGTGGTTCTAAGATGTAGGGGTGTAGCTCAATTGGCAGAGCGTCGGTCTCCAAAACCGAAGGTTGTAGGTTCGATTCCTACCGCCCCTGCCACCGTCAAGGCCGCAGGGCACCGAAAGTAAATCAAAAGTATGTCTAATCATTCCGTACAAACAGTAAGTACCTCCAATGACAAATATAAAGTCATTCTGGCTGGTGCTGCAGTCGTTTCTGGAATTGCTGCTTTTTACATTCTCGCTGGTCAGTCGACTTGGGTTCGGGTTGTTGCTCTTCTGGCGGGCTTGGTTGTTGCTGTCGGACTGCTTGCAATCTCCGAAGTTGGTCGTAATTTTTTTGATTTCGCTAAAGAATCTGTTCGTGAAACAAAAAAGGTTGTCTGGCCTACGCGCAAAGAAGCCGGTCAGATTACGGCAGTGGTGTTTGGTTTTGTATTGGTCATGGCGATCTTTCTCTGGGGGACGGATAAGTTTCTCGAGTTTTTGTTGTATGACGTAATTCTTGGATGGAAAAAATAATGAGCGATAACATTCAGGAAAACGAGCAAGGTACAGCGCCTGAGGTGTCTGTACCTAAAAGCGCTAAAAGATGGTATGCCGTTCACGCCTACTCAGGCATGGAAAAAAGTGTGCACCGTGCTCTGGTGGAGCGTATTGAGCGCGCTGAAATGCAGGATCTGTTCGGTCGCATTCTTGTGCCAACAGAGGAAGTGATTGAAGTTCGCAATGGTCGTAAAGTAGTGACTGAGCGCCGCTTATTTCCAAGCTATGTATTCGTTGAAATGGATATGACGGACGATACATGGCATCTGGTAAAAAATACCAGCAAAGTGACTGGCTTTATTGGTGGTAAGTCGAATAAGCCTGCGCCGATTCCTCAGCATGAAGTAGATAAAATTCTGCAGCAAATGCAGGATGGCGTTGAGAAGCCAAGGCCAAAAGTATTGTATGAAGTTGGTGAAGTTGTACGTATTAAGGAAGGCCCGTTCACTGATTTTAACGGAAACGTTGAAGAAGTTAATTACGAGAAATCCAAAGTGCGTGTAACAGTGACGATTTTTGGTCGCGCAACACCAGTTGAGTTGGAATTTGCTCAGGTTGAAAAAGTCTGAGAGTAGCAATCGTTGATTAGTACGAAAAAAGCAATTTTTGAAACTGAGAAGTAAACAGAGGAGCCTGACTTAGTTAATAGCCTTGTCAGGCGCTAACACTCAATTAATGAAGGAGCCAACATGGCAAAGAAAATTATTGGTTTTATCAAGCTGCAAGTGCCAGCTGGTAAAGCAAATCCATCCCCACCAATCGGTCCAGCTCTGGGTCAACGTGGTTTGAATATCATGGAATTCTGTAAAGCATTTAATGCACAGACTCAAGGTGTTGAACCAGGTATGCCGATTCCTGTCGTGATTACTGCATTTGCGGATAAGTCTTTCACTTTCGTGATGAAGACTCCACCAGCAACTTACATGATCAAAAAAGCTGCAGGTATCACTAAAGGTTCAGCTAAACCTCACACTGATAAAGTTGGTAGCATCACACGTAAGCAAGCTGAAGAGATCGCGACTACTAAGCGCGCAGATCTGACAGCAGCTGATATGGACGCAGCAGTGCGTACTATCGCTGGTTCCGCTCGCTCTATGGGCATCACGGTGGAGGGTCTGTAATGGCTAAGTTATCTAAAAAAGCAAAGTTGCTCGCAACTAAAGTAGATCGTCTGAAAGTGTATCCATTTGACAATGCTATCGCGTTGATCAAAGAATGTGCTACAGCGAAATTCAACGAATCTATCGACGTTTCTGTTCAACTCGGTGTTGATCCTAAGAAATCTGACCAAGTTGTTCGTGGCGCAGTTGTATTGCCAGCTGGTACAGGTAAAACAGTACGTGTAGCGGTATTCGCTCAAGGCGCAAAAGCTGAAGAAGCTAAAGCAGCAGGTGCAGATATCGTTGGTATGGAAGATTTGGCAGAACGCGTTAAAGCTGGCGATATGCCATTTGACGTTGTGATCGCATCTCCAGATACTATGCGTATCGTTGGTACTTTAGGTCAGGTTCTGGGTCCACGTGGCCTGATGCCAAATCCGAAAGTTGGTACTGTGACTCCTGACGTTGCTACTGCAGTTAAAAATGCAAAAGCAGGTCAAGTACAATACCGTACAGACAAAGCAGGTATTATTCACACTACTATCGGTCGTAAGTCTTTTGCTGATGGTGATCTGAAGTCGAATCTGGTTGCATTGATCGATGCACTGAACAAAGCTAAACCAGCGACAAGCAAAGGTGTTTACCTGCGTAAGATTTCTATCTCATCTACGATGGGTGCCGGCGTACGCGTTGATCACGCTAATCTCGGTTAAGTAAAAAATTAAGTCCTCATGCTGTATTGCATGAGGCGTATCTTTGGGCTGAATATCTTGAGCAATCAGGATGTTCGGAGTGTCAAAGACCGTTGGGCTTGTTACTTTGTTTCAAGTTAAACATCTGTAGAGCAATTTGCAGAACCCAACGCAGATGGTGTACCCGAACAAGTTTTGTAGTGATTACTGGTCCCCCAGTGAAACTCCTAACTTCGGACGCCGTGTTCGAAACGATGTGAGGGAAGTGCATCATCCTGATGTGCAGACTGAATATCATTAATGGAGGTTGACCGTGAGTCTCAATCTGAATGACAAAAAAGCCGTCGTCGCTGAAGTCTCTGCAAAAGTAGCAACTGCTCAGACTATCGTCGTGGCTGAATATCGTGGCATCCAGGTCGGTCATTTGACGCAATTACGTGCTAACGCACGTGCTCAAGGCGTATACATGCGAGTGTTGAAAAACACACTCGCCCGTCGCGCTGTTGAGGGAACTGCATTTGCCAGCCTCGCTTCTGAAATGACCGGTCCGTTGATCTATGCGATCTCGGAAGATGCTGTTGCTGCTGCTAAAGTCGTTCAAGACTTTGCAAAAAGCAATGACAAACTGGTTATCAAAGCGGGTAACTATGCAGGCAAATCGCTGGATAAAGCTGGCGTTGTTGCATTGGCAAGCATCCCAAGCCGCGAAGTATTGTTGGCGCAAGTCGTAGGTATGATGCAGGCTCCTGTATCTGCTTTCGCACGTGCTCTGGCCGCCGTGGCAGCAAAGAAAGAAACAGAAGCTGCGTAATGCAGTGACGTTTCCGTCAAATACCGTATCAATGTAATTAATTAATTGGAGTTTCAAATGGCAATTAGCAAAGACGATATCCTGGAAGCCGTAGGCGCGATGTCCGTAATGGACCTGAACGATCTGGTTAAAGCTTTCGAAGAAAAATTTGGTGTGTCCGCTGCTGCAGTTGCAGCTGGTCCTGCTGCTGGCGGCGGTGCTGCTGCAGCTGCTGAAGAACAAACAGAATTCAACGTAATTCTGGCTGAAGTTGGCGCGAACAAAGTTGGCGTCATTAAAGCAGTTCGTGAAATCACAGGTCTGGGCTTGAAAGAAGCTAAAGATCTGGTTGATGGCGCACCTAAAGCAGTTAAAGAAGGTGTTGCTAAAGCTGACGCTGAAGCCGCTAAGAAAAAGCTTGAAGAAGCTGGCGCTAAAGTCGACGTTAAGTAATACAGTATTAAGGCAAATCTGCGGATTTGCCGAAGTCAAAGGCAGGAATCCTCTCGAAAGAGAGGGTTCCTCTTTGGCTTCTTTGTCGTTCAGGGTTGTTTAGCTGTTTATTAAGACCGAGGGCTGAGACTTGAGGTTTTTTGTCGCAGAGTTGAATTAATTTTGTGACAGGAATCCTGAATTCTCCATCCTTCCTTGTCACTCACGGAGTGTCCATGCACTACTCATTTACTGAGAAGAAGCGTATTCGTAAATCTTTTGCGAAGCGCGCCAACGTCCACAACGTTCCGTTCTTATTGGCGACTCAAATCGAGTCGTACCAAAGCTTTTTACAAGAAGACAGAACAGCGGCAAACCGCAAAAATGAGGGCTTGCAGTCAGCCTTCACTTCGATTTTTCCTATCGTTTCACACAATGGATTCGCTCGTCTCGAATTCTTGTCCTATGTTTTAGGTGATCCTGCTTTTGACGTCAAGGAATGTCAATTGCGTGGACTTACCTATGCTTCGCCATTGCGTGCAAAAGTTCGCCTGGTGATCTTGGATAAAGAATCGCCGACTAAGCCTGTCGTTAAAGAAATGAAAGAACAGGAAGTCTACATGGGTGAATTGCCTTTGATGACGACGACGGGTTCTTTTGTTGTTAACGGTACTGAACGTGTGATTGTTTCCCAGTTGCATCGTTCGCCAGGTGTGTTCTTTGAACATGATCGCGGCAAAACGCATTCTTCCGGTAAATTGTTGTTCTCGGCAAGGATCATTCCTTACCGTGGTTCATGGCTGGATTTCGAGTTTGACCCGAAAGATATCCTGTTCTTCCGTATTGACCGCCGCCGTAAGATGCCAGTAACGATCTTGTTGCGTGCTATCGGCATGAGCAACGAACAGATTCTGGCAAATTTCTTTGTTTTCGATAATTTCAACCTGCATGCAGATGGCGCAGAGATGGAATTTGTCGCTGAGCGTTTGCGCGGTGAAGTTGCGCGTTTCGACATCGCTGACAAATCTGGCAAAGTAATTGTTGCTAAGGATAAGCGTATCAATGCTAAGCATGTACGTGAAATCGAGGCGGGTGGAATCAAGCACATTTCTGTACCTGAGGACTATCTGCTTGGCCGCGTATTGGCGAAAAATATTATTGATGCCGATACCGGTGAAGTGATTGCGAATGCCAACGACGAGTTGACAGAGGAATTGCTGGCGCGTTTGCGCGATGCACGTGTAACAGACATTCAGACTCTGTACACGAATGATCTGGATCAGGGTGCTTATATTTCTCAGACCTTGCGTACTGATGACACTTCGGATCAGATGGCTGCCCGTGTTGCGATTTATCGCATGATGCGTCCTGGTGAACCACCAACAGAAGATTCCGTTGAAGCATTGTTCAATGGTTTGTTCTATAGCGAAGACCGTTACGATCTGTCCGCTGTCGGCCGTATGAAGTTCAACCGCCGTATCGGGCGTGATGAACTGACAGGTGCGATGACACTGTCGAACGAAGATGTATTGGCTGTGATCAAGATTCTGGTTGAACTGCGCAATGGTCGCGGTGAAGTCGATGATATTGATCACTTGGGTAATCGTCGTGTACGTTGCGTCGGTGAATTGGCTGAGAATCAGTTCCGCGCTGGCTTGGTTCGTGTTGAGCGCGCGGTCAAAGAGCGTCTGGGTCAGGCTGAAGCCGACAACCTGATGCCGCATGACCTGATCAACTCCAAACCTATCTCTGCAGCGATTCGTGAGTTCTTCGGTTCTTCACAATTGTCTCAGTTTATGGATCAGACTAACCCATTGTCCGAGATCACGCATAAGCGTCGTATTTCCGCTCTGGGACCTGGTGGTTTGACACGTGAACGTGCCGGCTTTGAAGTCCGCGACGTTCATCCAACTCACTATGGTCGTGTTTGCCCGATTGAAACTCCTGAGGGACCAAACATTGGTCTGATCAACTCTCTGGCTCTGTATGCACGTCTGAACGAATACGGTTTCCTGGAAACGCCATACCGTAAGGTTGTTGACAGCAAAATCACCAACCAGATCGACTACCTGTCTGCGATTGAAGAGGGTCGTTACATCATCGCTCAGGCGAATGCGACGATCGATGGTGAAGGCAAACTGATTGATGAACTGGTTTCTGCGCGTGAAGCTGGCGAAACGATACTGGTATCCCCAGAACGTATCCAGTACATGGACGTGGCAACTGGTCAGGTCGTTTCTGTTGCGGCATCGCTGATTCCGTTCCTCGAACACGATGATGCGAACCGTGCGTTGATGGGTGCCAACATGCAACGTCAGGCAGTTCCTTGCTTGCGTCCGGAAAAAGCATTTGTCGGTACAGGTATTGAACGTACTGTTGCAGTTGACTCCGGTACAACGGTACAGGCATTGCGTGGCGGTAAAGTTGATTACATCGACGCGGGCCGTATCGTTATTCGTGTGAATGATGCTGAAGCGCAGGCTGGTGAAGTCGGTGTGGATATTTACAACCTCATCAAATACACACGTTCTAACCAAAATACAAATATCAACCAACGTCCTATCGTTAAAGTCGGAGATGTGGTTGCTAAAGGCGACGTACTGGCTGACGGCGCATCGACAGATATGGGGGAGCTGGCTCTTGGTCAGAACATGCTGGTCGCGTTCATGCCATGGAACGGCTATAACTTCGAAGATTCGATCCTGATCTCTGAAAAAGTGGTCGCTGACGACCGCTACACATCGATTCATATCGAAGAGTTGTCGGTTGTTGCCCGTGATACTAAGTTGGGTGCCGAAGAAATCACGCGTGATATCTCAAATCTGGCTGAAAACCAACTGGCTCGTCTGGATGAGTCCGGTATCGTCTACATCGGCGCTGAAGTAACAGCTGGTGATACTCTGGTAGGTAAAGTGACACCAAAAGGTGAAACTCAGCTGACACCGGAAGAAAAACTGTTGCGCGCGATTTTCGGTGAGAAAGCGTCTGACGTCAAAGATACGTCCCTGCGCGTGCCTTCAGGCATGGTAGGTACAGTCATCGACGTGCAAGTGTTCACTCGCGAAGGCATCCAACGCGACAAACGTGCACAGCAAATTATCGATGATGAATTGAAGCGTTATCGCCTGGATCTGAACGATCAGTTGCGTATTGTTGAAGGCGATGCGTTTGAACGTCTGGAACGTATGCTTGACGGTAAGATTGCAGATGGTGGCCCAGCCAAACTGGCGAAAGGCACGAAACTGACCAAAGAATATCTGGCAAGTATCGACAAGTACCACTGGTTCGATATTCGTCTGGCATCGGACGAAGCAGCGAATGCTCTGGTCGCGATCAAAGATTCTATCGCTGAGAAACGTCACCAGTTTGATCTGGCTTTCGAAGAAAAACGTACCAAATTGACGCAAGGCGATGAATTGCCGCCAGGCGTACAAAAAATGGTCAAGGTTTATCTGGCTGTTAAACGTCGCTTGCAACCAGGTGACAAGATGGCGGGGCGTCACGGTAATAAGGGTGTGGTTTCCCGTATCGTTCCTATCGAAGATATGCCATACATGGCCGACGGTACTCCTGCAGACATCGTATTGAACCCATTGGGTGTTCCTTCACGTATGAACGTGGGTCAGGTTCTGGAAGTACATCTGGGTTGGGCCGCAAAAGGTCTGGGCTTGCGTATCGGCGAAATGCTGAAGGCAAAAGCCAAGGTCGAAGAGTTGCGTGAATTCTTGAAAAAGATTTACAACGAATCCGGCAAAACAGAAGATCTGGACAGCTTCACCGATATAGAAATTCTGGAATTGACGAATAACCTGAAAAACGGTGTGCCGTTTGCAACGCCAGTGTTTGACGGTGCGGATGAAGAAGAAATTCGTCGCATGCTGGATCTGGCGTTCCCTGACCATATCGCGCAGCATCTCGGTATGACACCGTCGAAAAACCAGGTTACTTTGTACGATGGCCGTACCGGTGAAGCGTTTGAACGTAAAGTCACACTGGGTTACATGCATATGTTGAAACTGCATCATCTGGTTGATGATAAAATGCATGCCCGTTCGACTGGCCCTTACTCTCTGGTGACTCAACAGCCATTGGGCGGTAAAGCACAGTTCGGTGGTCAGCGTTTCGGTGAGATGGAGGTTTGGGCTCTCGAAGCATACGGCGCGTCTTATGTCTTGCAAGAGATGTTGACTGTCAAGTCTGATGACGTGAATGGTCGTACCAAAGTGTACGAAAATCTCGTTAAGGGCGACCACGTGATTGACGCTGGTATGCCGGAATCGTTCAACGTTCTGGTCAAAGAGATCCGCTCTCTGGGTATCGATATCGATCTCGAACGCGATTAATTGTAATTAAGTAGTAAAACCATCGCCCGAACGAGTTTCGGGCGTTGGTCATTCAGCTAGCCAGCAGTTTGGAAGCGAGTTCGTTCCCGGTATGAGCGGAACCAGTGTCGACAGACCTGGCTCTCCCGCTGATGCGAACAGGGTAAGGCGAAAGACCTTCTGTTGCAGCACCATTCAGCCACCAAGCGTGAATTTCAAAGTAAATTGCGCGCTTCACTGGAGTGATATACATGAAAGCCCTGCTCGATCTATTCAAGCAAGTTCAACCTAACGAACAATTCGACGCGATCAAAATTGGTCTGGCGTCTCCTGAAAAAATTCGTTCCTGGTCCTACGGCGAAGTTAAAAAGCCGGAAACCATCAACTATCGTACTTTCAAGCCTGAGCGCGACGGTTTGTTCTGCGCCAAAATTTTTGGCCCTATCAAAGATTACGAATGCTTGTGCGGTAAATACAAACGTCTGAAGCACCGTGGCGTGATTTGTGAAAAGTGCGGCGTTGAAGTCACACTGGCGAAAGTGCGTCGTGAACGCATGGGTCACATTGAGCTGGCGTCGCCAACGGCACATATCTGGTTCCTGAAATCTCTGCCATCCCGTCTGGGTATGGTGCTCGACATGACATTGCGCGATATCGAACGCGTTTTGTATTTTGAAGCATACGTTGTGACCGATCCTGGCATGACACCGCTGAAAAAATGCCAGATCATGTCGGAAGACGACTACGCTGCTAAATACGAAGAATACGGCGATGAATTCACCGCATTCATGGGCGCAGAAGGTATCCGTGAATTGCTGCGTTCGATTGATATCGACCGTGATGCTGAAACTTTGCGTGTAGAACTCAAAGAATCCAAATCTGAAGCCAAGATCAAGAAATATGCAAAACGTCTGAAAGTTCTCGAAGCGTTCCAACGCTCCGGTATCAAACCAGACTGGATGATCATGGAAGTATTGCCAGTGTTGCCGCCAGAGCTGCGCCCATTGGTACCGCTGGATGGTGGTCGTTTTGCGACTTCCGATCTGAATGATCTGTATCGCCGCGTCATTAACCGTAATAACCGTTTGAAGCGCCTGATGGAATTGCGCGCTCCGGAAATCATTACGCGTAATGAAAAGCGTATGTTGCAAGAAGCAGTCGATTCATTGTTAGACAATGGTCGTCGCGGTAAGGCAATGACTGGTGCGAACAAGCGTCCATTGAAATCTCTGGCTGAGATGATCAAAGGTAAAGGCGGTCGTTTCCGTCAGAACTTGCTGGGTAAGCGCGTCGATTACTCTGGTCGTTCCGTTATCGTGGTTGGTCCGCAACTGAAATTGCATCAGTGCGGTCTGCCAAAATTGATGGCCTTGGAACTGTTCAAACCTTTCATTTTCAATAAACTGGAATTGATGGGTCTGGCAACAACGATCAAGGCAGCGAAGAAACTGGTTGAAATTCAAGAGCCAGTCGTCTGGGATATTCTGGAAGAAGTGATCCGCGAACATCCGATTATGCTGAACCGTGCGCCAACTTTGCACCGTTTGGGTATTCAGGCGTTTGAACCAGTGTTGATCGAAGGTAAAGCGATCCAGTTGCATCCACTCGTCTGCGCGGCTTTCAATGCCGACTTCGACGGTGACCAGATGGCGGTTCACGTACCTTTGTCTATCGAAGCGCAGATGGAAGCCCGCACACTGATGCTGGCGTCTAACAATATTCTGTTCCCATCCAATGGCGAACCGTCTATCGTGCCTTCTCAGGATATCGTGTTGGGTCTGTACTACGCGTCTCGCGAAGCCATCAACGGCAAGGGCGAAGGCATGATGTTCCCTGACGTTTCAGAAGCGATCCGCGCCTGGGACAACAAGGAAGTCGAGCTGGCAACACGCGTGACTGTCCGTATTACTGAATATCCGAAAGATCCGGCAACTGGTGAATTCGTTAAAACGATCAAACGTTACGAAACCACAGTTGGCCGTGCGATTTTGTCAGAAATTCTGCCTAAGGGCTTGCCATTCACCGTGCTGAACCGCGCGTTGAAGAAAAAAGAAATTTCCAAACTGATCGATACATCGTTCCGTAAGTGCGGCCTGCGCGCTACCGTTGTGTTTGCCGATCAACTGATGCAAATGGGTTTCCGCCTCGCGACACGCGCCGGTATCTCTATCTGTATCGATGACATGTTGGTACCGCCACAAAAAGTGACTTTGCTGGCAGCGGCTGAGCACGAAGTTAAACAGATCGAGCAGCAATATGCGTCCGGTCTGGTGACGGCTGGTGAGCGTTACAATAAAGTGGTCGATATCTGGGGCAAAACCGGTGATGAAGTCGGTAAGGCCATGATGGAACAACTGAAAGTTGAACCAGTTACACGCCGCGACGGCACAGTTGGTACACAAGAATCGTTTAACGCGATTTACATGATGGCCGACTCTGGTGCGCGTGGTTCTGCAGCGCAGATTCGTCAGTTGGCCGGTATGCGTGGTCTGATGGCGAAACCGGATGGTTCGATTATCGAAACACCGATTACCGCGAACTTCCGCGAAGGTCTGAACGTTCTCCAGTACTTTATTTCTACGCACGGTGCGCGTAAAGGTCTGGCCGATACCGCATTGAAGACAGCGAACTCCGGTTACCTGACACGTCGTCTGGTTGACGTGACGCAGGATCTGGTCGTGGTTGAGGACGATTGCGGTACAAGCAATGGTTCTTCCATGAAAGCGCTGGTCGAAGGTGGTGAAGTTAACGTGCCTCTGCGCGACCTGATCCTCGGCCGTGTTTCTGCTAACGATATCGTGAATCCTGAAACACAGGAAACACTGTACGAAGCAGGTACTTTGCTGGATGAAGTCGCGGTTGAACGTATCGAAGCACTGGGCATTGATGAAGTGAAAGTACGTACGCCACTGACTTGTGACACTCGTTACGGTCTGTGCGCAATGTGTTACGGACGTGATCTGGGTCGCGGTATGATGGTGAATGCTGGTGAAGCAGTCGGTGTTATCGCTGCGCAGTCCATCGGTGAACCAGGTACACAGTTGACGATGCGTACGTTCCACATTGGTGGTGCGGCGTCCCGTGCAGCAGTGGCATCTTCCGTTGAGGCAAAATCCAACGGTACGATTCGTTTCACAGCAACGATGCGTTATGTGACGAACGGTAAAGGCGATCAGATCGTAATTTCCCGTTCTGGTGAAGTGTTGATCACGGACGACCACGGTCGTGAACGTGAACGCCATAAAGTACCTTACGGTGCCACGCTGATCGTGAAAGACGGCATGGTGATCAAGGCAGGTACAGCACTGGCAACATGGGATCCGCTGACACGTCCTATCATTACCGAATACACCGGTACTGTGAAGTTTGAAAACGTCGAAGAAGGCGTGACTGTTGCGAAACAGGTTGATGAAGTGACTGGCTTGTCCACTCTGGTAGCGATCGATGCGAAACGCCGTGGTAGCGCTGCTGGTAAGTCTTTGCGTCCGCAAGTGAAGCTGTTGAACGAACAAGGTGAAGAGGTCAAGATCTCTGGTACCGAGCACGCAGTGACGATTGGCTTCCAGGTTGGTGCGCTGATTACGGTGAAAGACGGTCAGCAAGTACACGTTGGTGAGGTTCTGGCGCGTATCCCGACTGAATCACAAAAAACCCGTGATATTACCGGTGGTCTGCCACGCGTTGCTGAGTTGTTCGAAGCGCGTTCACCAAAAGATGCAGGTATGTTGGCGGAAGTAACTGGTACGGTTGCCTTTGGTAAAGAAACCAAAGGTAAGCAACGTCTGGAAATCACCGACATGGACGGTGAGAAACACGAATTCCTGATCACCAAAGACAAACAAGTCCTGGTGCATGACGGTCAGGTTGTGAACAAAGGTGAGATGATTGTTGACGGCCCGGCCGATCCACAAGACATCCTGCGTTTGCTGGGTATCGAAGCGTTGGCACGTTACATCGTTGACGAAGTGCAGGACGTGTACCGCTTACAAGGCGTTAAGATCAATGACAAGCACATTGAAGTGATCGTGCGTCAGATGTTGCGTCGTGTGGTTGTGGTGAATCCAGGTGATGCGAACTACATCGTCGGTGAACAAGTTGAACGTTCTGACCTGTTAGGTGAAAACGATCGCGTGGTCGCTGCTGGCGGTATTCCTGCAACGTATGAAAATATCTTGTTGGGTATTACCAAAGCGTCTCTGTCGACCGATTCCTTCATCTCGGCAGCGTCCTTCCAGGAAACAACCCGCGTTCTGACAGAAGCAGCGATCATGGGCAAGAAAGATACCCTGCGCGGCCTGAAAGAAAACGTCATCGTGGGTCGTCTGATTCCTGCCGGTACCGGTCTGGCATTCCACCGCGCCCGCAAGTTGAAAGAAACCTGGGAAGCGGATGAACGTCACGCGTTGCTGGAAGCAGAAAAAGCAGTCTTCGCTCCTGCTCCAGAAGCAACAACAACTGATGTGCATGAAGGCGACGCGTAAGCGTAGCTGAAAGAATAAAAACGGCACCGAAGCTTAGTCTCCGGTGCCGTTTTTTTATAGAGATAGGACTGTCGCAAAACTGCCCCAGCGGCGTTATGGCTCCTCGCCTTACTACTCGTACTGTCTTCGTCGCCATGGTGTAGCCAGGGTTTCAGGCAACATGTTGCCTGCTGGCGAAACGGACATCGCTTACCAGCGATGTTTCCCAAAGCAGAACAAAGCTTTTTAGCCTTGCCGGGGCAAATTGCGTCAGTCCTAAGAGAATGAGATTCAGCGTAGCCCCTCGCAGTGTTGTCAGTTGCTGTTACCCCCCTAACCGTACTGCATCAGAGGCTGACGTCTGAAGCAAGGTTCATAAAAATTTAAATTTTCACGACGAATACAGACTCATGCCAGATCAATGCCTTACCACAACGCCTGCAAGCGGCCGTACTGATGATGTTCAGCTCAATATCGCTGCAGAGAAGATCCTCGTATTGCGTGATGCGTTCGGCATGTTGGCGGATGTTGAAGTTGTCGCGGAAACTGGCTCGACGAATGCTGATCTGCTGTCCCGATTGGGCGAATTGAATAAGCCGCTACTGCGCGTTGCCTTGCATCAGACTGCCGGTCGCGGGCGCGCAGGTCGTAGCTGGCAATCGGTGCCGGGTGGCATGCTGATGTTTTCGCTTGCCTGGCCATTGAGCCGGGAGACACACGCACTGATGGGATTGCCGTTGGCGGTTGGCGTTGCTATTGCAGACGTATTACAGGCACTCGATTTACCAGTGCAACTGAAGTGGCCGAATGATATTTTACGCGACGGAAAAAAGCTGGCAGGTATACTGATCGAAAGTGCCGCCAAAAAAAATGGCGGCACCTGGATTGTGGCTGGCATCGGCCTGAATCTGCAGTTGCCCGAGGCATTTGAAGCCAGCCTGGGGCGTGCAGTTGCAGATGCGCCGTGGCTGGCACGGATGGACAGAAATGCTTTGCTTGCGCATTTGCTGAACGCCCTCGCAAAAGCTTTCGAGCAGTTCGATCAGCACGGTTTTTCTGCGTTTCAGGCGCGTTGGAATGCGCTGCATGCCTACGCGAATCAGGAAGTGCAGATCATTGACCACGGCCAGATACTGCAGCGTGGTATCGCCACCGGGGTTGATGTCAGCGGCCGTCTGCTGCTGCAAACTCTAGCCGGGCAAATACCCGTACTGGCGGGTGATGTGTCGTTAAGACTGACCGATGCGGTTTGATATTCGCGCCGATTGCACAAACAATGAAAGAAGAATAGACATGCTATTACTGATTGATGCCGGTAATACCCGCATCAAATGGGGCATCCCCCAGTTAGCGACAGCGTTGACTCACGCGTTACCAGACTGGCTGGCAATGGATTCTGTTGCCCATACAGAGATTGCCACCCTGGCTGAGCGTTGGCATCAATATCCGGTCACCAGAGTGCTGGTGTCGAATGTCGCGGGTGAGGGTGTTAAAGCACAGCTCAGCGATATATTGGCGCGTATTTTTCCCACGCTGCAACCATATTGGCTGGCATCGCAAGCGGAGTTGGCCGGTCTGCAAAACCATTATCGTCATCCCCAGCAACTGGGTTGTGATCGTTTTGTCTCTGCGATTGCGGCGCATTATCTGTATCCGCAACAGAATCTGATTGTGGCGACCTGCGGTACTGCAACGACGATCGATGCGGTCAGTGCAGACGGTGTGTTCACTGGCGGTATGATTTTGCCGGGCTTGAAACTGATGGCGGAATCGCTGGCTCGCAATACAGCACAATTGCCGCAGGTTGCAGAAAGCATCAGGGTCCATCAACCATTTGCCGATAACACTGATCAGGCGATCGTCAGCGGTTGTATACATGCGCAGACTGGTGCGATCACACTGGCTTATCACGCCTTCGCCGAGGAACAGAAAACAGCGGTGACGTGTCTGATCTCCGGCGGTGCCGCGCCTTATCTGTTGCCCCATCTGGATTTTGATTGCCAGCATATCCCCAATCTTGTCTTGACTGGACTGTATGTCGTGGCACAATCAAGCCCGAGCTGAATTCACCTACTTATCATCATGCTGCGATTTTTTTTCTGGAGTTTATTGGTCTTGAACGCATTTGCGCTGGCGTTCAATCTTGGCTGGCTGGGACATTGGTCATTGGAGACGCATGAGCCGGAACGCCTGAAAAAACAGCATCACGTCGATGAACTGGTACAGATTTCCGCCAGTGCAGCGATGACCGCAGCAGAGCCTGTGCCGGAAAAAAAAGCTGAAATCATCGCTTGTCTGGAAATCGGGAATTTTCCTCAGGCCGAGGCGCCGAAGATAGAAGAGAAGTTAAAAACGCTGGCTTTGGGCGATAGACAGTCACGGCTGAATGTCAGCGATATCGGCACCCATATGGTGTACATCCCGTCTCAGGGCAGCAAAGATGGTGCGGATAAGAAAGTAGGTGAATTGCGCCGTATCGGCATCACCGATTTCTTCGTGATACAGGAACAAGGCACCTTACATTGGGGAATTTCACTCGGTATTTTCAAGACTGAAGAAGCGGCAAAATTACATCTGGCCAATCTGAATAATAAAGGGGTACGCACCGCCCGCATCATGCCGCGTACCGTGACCACCTCTAAATTTGCCTATCAGCTGCGGGCGCTGAATGGGGATGAAAAGACGAAGTTTGATGCGATTAAGGCACAATTCCCTGCACAGGAAACCCGCAATTGCCAGAATGCGGCCTATAGCAAAAGCTGATCTTCATTCGCATTTTGAACAGTGGTTTTTATGATTTGATTAAGCGCCCGCCGTGGCGCTTTTTTATCACCTTTTGTTCTCGTGGCGCAAAGCTAAGTAGTATTCGCTCTTTATCCTTTTCTGATTAAAATCTCACCACCTATTCTCATAATGTGAGAATGCAGACTTGATATTCCGGAGTCTGCTGTTAGCATGGCATAGCTTCTTTTGAAATGTCAGCGATGATCAACTTATTTCCTTCTGCACCTGTACATGATGTCCGGTTCGATGTGCCATCCGGTGAGCGGGTGTTGCAGGTTCTGGCTTGCGTCGCACGCGCAGGGCAGGCACTCAGCGCCAGAGAATTGGCGGCACAAACCGGAATACCGCTGAGCAGCTTGTACCGGCAAATTGCCATGCTCAAAAAGTGGGGACTGTTGCAGGAGCACGTGCACAACGGGCAGGTAGCCCAGAGCGGATTATATGAGCCTGGGCCAATGGCGGTGCAGCTTGCGTGGGGCTTCGATCATCATTCCCATCTTATGCAGCAAGCGCGCGAAGAAATGCAGCAATTACTGGAGCGATCCGGCGAAAGCGTGGGCTTATTAATTTACTTGCATGGGCAGGTAATTTGTCTCGATATGCTGGAAAGTCCGCAGGCTTTACGCTGTTCGTTCACGCGTGGCAGCACAGGCCCGACGACGCGCGGCGCATCCGCCAAAGCCTTACTGGCCTGTTTGCCGCCCGCCGTGTTGGATGCCCAACTGGCGACTCAGCAATTAGATGATGCAAGAGTCGCTGAGCTGAAACAACAACTGCAAGAGATCGCCCGGCAAGGATATGCGGTCAGTCAGGATGAAGTCGATATTGGCGTCTGGGGCGTCAGCGTGCCAGTCATGTCGGCAACGGTGAAGGCCGAGGCGACCCTGTCACTGATGGCACCGACCAGCCGCGCCCTGCCGCGTAGCGATGAATTGATACGGCTGACGCAGGCGGCTGCGGCCAAGATCAGTCAGCGTCTGCGTATCGAAAGCCGTATCTGAATCTGAACAAACTATATCGACTAAACCGTCATCATCGCTAACGTCATTTCTATCGTCTTAGCCATTTTTGAAAGCGTCCCATGTATCCCGCATTCCATTTTCAACAAGGCAGCACGCCTTTACTGATTTCCATGCCGCATGTCGGAACAACGATACCGGCCGAAGTCGCCGCGCAGATGCTGCCGGTGGCGCAAGAGAAAGCGGATACCGACTGGCATTTAGCTTTGCTTTACAACATGGCGCAGGAGCTAGGCGCATCGACACTCATAGCGGAACATTCGCGCTATGTGATTGATCTGAATCGTGCGCCGGATAATGCGAATCTGTATCCGGGGCAGGACACCACAGGCTTGTGTCCCGTCGATACGTTTGCCAAACAGCCTTTGTATCTGCCGGATCAGCTACCGACGGATGCTGAAATTCAGCGCCGTATCAGCACGTACTGGCAACCATATCACCAGCAATTGCAAGCAGAGCTTGCTCGCTTGCAGCGTCAGCATCGCAGAGTGGTGTTGTGGGATGCACATTCCATTGCATCGGTCGTGCCGCGTTTTTTTGATGGCAGATTACCGGATCTGAATTTTGGTACCGCCGATCAGAAATCATGCGCCCCCGCATTACAGCAAAGGCTGGCGGCCTGCTTGCAATATTCCGCTGATGCACAGCGCTATAGCCATGTATTCAATGGCCGTTTCAAAGGTGGCTACATCACGCGTCAGTACGGACAACCCGCACAGCACATTCACGCAGTGCAATTGGAAATGAGCCAGCGCGTGTATATGAACGAAGCCGCGCCGTATGCGTATCGCCCCGATCTGGCACAGCAGGTGCAGGGTCTGTTGCGGCAATTGCTGCAGCAGTGCATAGACTGGGCGCATGAAACGGAGGCGGCATGACGACGCTGTTTGCGCGCAACGCGTTTTTGCCGCAAGGCTGGACAAAGAATATTCGCTTGCAGTGGGATGCGCAGGGCGATATTAAAAGCATAGAAAACGATGCCACCGTCAGACCCGGCGAACCGCAGGCGACTTACGTGTTACCGGGCATGTGCAATCTGCATTCCCACGCATTCCAGCGCGCTATGGCGGGTATGACGGAAATCGCCGGTGACAGCAAAGACAGCTTCTGGACCTGGCGCGATCTCATGTATCGCTACGCGCTGCACATCACGCCAGAGCAGATACAGGCGATTGCCGCACAACTGTATGCAGAATGTCTGCGGCACGGTTATACAGCAGTGTGTGAATTCCATTATCTGCACCGTGACCCTGCGGGCAAGATGTATGCGAATCCGGCGGAAATGGCGCTATGCCTGATCGCCGCCGCCAGTCAGAGCGGCATCGGCATGACCATGCTGCCGGTGTTGTACAGCTACGCTGACTTCCATGCAAAGCCGCTGCGTGATGATCAACGTCGCTTTGCAACGAGTGTCGATGACATATTGCTGCTGGTGCAAAATCTAGAAGCCAGCCGCAGTCATCAGGTGGAAGTTGGCGTTGCGCCGCATTCACTGCGCGCGGCCAGCATAGGCCAGATACGCGAGCTGCAACAGGCAATGCCCACCGGGCGGCCAGTGCATATCCATATCGCAGAGCAGATGAAAGAAGTCGAGGCTTGCCTCGCTGCCAGCGGCCAGCGCCCGGTCGAATTGCTTCTGGAGACCGGTCTCGTTGATCAGCGCTGGTGCCTCGTGCATGCAACCCATCTGACGTCAACTGAAGTCGCCGGCATCGCCGCCAGTGGTGCCGTGGCCGGCATTTGCCCGACCACCGAAGCGAATCTGGGTGATGGCTTTTTCGATTTACCGGATTACATCGCCGCCGGTGGACGTTTTGGCATCGGCAGCGACAGCCATGTTTCGCAAAGCGTGGTCGAAGAATTGCGCTGGCTCGAATATGGCCAGCGTCTGCGTTTGCAAGGCCGCAATATTGCCAGCAACGCGCAGCAAAAAAAGGTCGGTGATTTTCTGTGGCAATCGGCGCTGCAAGGCGGCGCGCAAGCCAGCGGGCGCAGGCTGGGCAAACTCGCTTCCGGTTATCGTGCCGACTTCATTGTGCTCGACGATGCGCATCCGAATCTGGCCGGAATTTCCAGCAGCGATGTGCTCAATAGCTGGATCTTTGCCGGTAACGATACGCTGGTGCGTGACGTTTATGTCGGTGGAAAACAAGTCGTCAGTAATGGCCGCCATTGCCAGCAAGCGCAGATAGAAAGCGCCTATGTCAATTGCATGCGCGAGCTGCGCAAGCTGTGATTTGGCATTTTTCCTTGCTGGAAGCGAAAAATATACTGGGGGGAGTATTTTTAAACCTCCTTATTTTCTGCTGAGATTAAGGCGGTTTTTGTGCATACTCCCCCAATTTTCAGTCAATGAATAAGGTTGATGGGCAATCAATATGCCATTATTTCTCAGGGAAAATGTCGGAGACGAAAGGCGTCTGCTCCAGCACCAGACACATTGTTTGTTCCAGTAAAGCGGAATCCGGACGCAGCGGTTCAGGCACGCCGACGGCCTGAAATCCTTCCCGGAGATAGAGTCGCATCGCAGCGCTGTCGCCGCACGTCACCCCTAATTGAACAAGCCTGGCGCGCCTGGATTTTGCCCATAGAATTGCTGCTCTGAGCAGTTCCGCTGCCATACCTTGTCCCCGATATTCTGGTGCCACCCACACCTGAAAAATATTGACGACGGAAGTGTCAGTGGCATCCTCTTTCGCCCACAGCAAACCAGCAAATTCATTTTTAACGCCCGAAATTTCCGCTATTAATGGGTGATCTTTATCTGAGCTTGTTGCCAGCAAGAGTCGTGTTGCCCAGGCATCGTCAGGACGATCTTTTTCTGCTGCGAGTGTGCTGCCAAAGGCGTCTGGCGCGTCGGCAAGAGAGCGAAGTCTGATCTGCCGGTATTGTTGCCATTCGTGTGCGGTTAAGGGGCGTACGGTGTAAGACGTGGGTGAAGATGTCATCGGTTGATCTCAGGTGCAAGGGATGTGTCGCTGCTTGGTTTTTCTTGCAAAGTTGCTGCGCAGGCGCAGGTTAACGTATTCCTGCCAGACAAAACCAATCTGCTCGCAGCGGTGGAGCCGAAGTAAGAGAAAGTCAGGTGAATCAAGCCAGCACTGAAGCGCTTGTGGCGCACTAATTCGTCGCGAAAGAATAAATATACTCCCTCCCAGTATTTTCAGGCATCCTTATTTCATAAAGGGATAAGGATGAAAAAGCCACATACTCCCCATTTTTATTGATATTGTCGATGAACTTCAGCGATCTTCTTGAGAGTGAATTCACGCTATTTTATTGACCACATTCTGCATTTCGTCGGCGTATTCATCATTTCGTCACAAACTCTCGCAAAACAATGAAAATTTGTTATGCTTCATTTCTCGTTTAATAAGAGAACAAGCATTTTCTGTCATAACGGGGTGCACGCAAAACCGCCTTTCCGGCGTGACGTTGCATCAGTGGTACTGATCGCTGTTATCGATGTCAGCCTGGTATCAGAGATCAGAGAAATAGAAGAGAAAAGTTCAGAAGTAGTGAAGTTGACCGTTTAACGACTAATGGAATAAATCAATGAAACTCAAACCAATTTGCCTTGCATTTGCCCTCGCGTTTACTGCTGCGACTGCAATGCCTACCCTTGCAGCAGCGCCAAAAGCGGTTGTTGCAGCAAAAGCGACTGCATACACTAGTGTTGAAGGCATCACGGAATACCGTTTGCCTAACGGCTTGCGCGTATTGCTGGCACCGGATGCATCAAAACCTACCACCACCGTCAACGTGACTTACCTCGTTGGTTCACGCCATGAAAGTTACGGCGAAACCGGTATGGCGCATTTGCTTGAGCACATGGTGTTCAAGGGTACCAAAGACCGTGGCAACATCATGCAAGAGCTGAGCAAGCGCGGCATGCAGTTCAATGGCACCACGTTTTACGATCGCACCAACTACTTCGAAACTTTCCCTGCCAGTGAAGATAATCTGAAATGGGCGCTGGAAATGGAAGCCGACCGCATGGTCAATTCCAAAGTGGCACGGGTTGATCTCGATACCGAATTTTCCGTGGTTCGTAATGAAATGGAAATCGGTGAAAACAATCCGTTTGGCGTGCTTTGGAAGCAGCTCAGTGCGGCCACTTTCGACTGGCACAACTATGGACACAGCACCATCGGTGCACGCTCTGATGTCGAAGGCGTCAAAATCACGAACCTGCAGGCGTTTTACCGTAAGTTCTATCAGCCGGATAATGCTGTGCTGATGGTGGCCGGTAAATTCGATGCGGCAAAAACCCTGGTGCTGATTGAAAAATCCTTTGGTGTCATCGCCAAACCGACGCGTGAACTGAGCAACACCTGGACCCGCGAAGCGCCACGCGATGGTACGCGTGAAGTGACCGTGCGCCGCGTCAGCGATCAGCAACTCGCTGCCGTACTGTATCCGACATCTGCAGGCAGCCATGCTGATGCTGCGGCTGTCTCTGCTTTAGGTGAGATTCTGGGTTCTTCACCCAATGGCCGTTTGTATAAAAAGCTGGTGGAAAGTAAAAAGGCAGTGAGTGTCGGTGAAATTACCTTCCAGCTGGCAGAGCCTGGCTATGCTATGTTCTTAGGCATCATGAGTAAAGATCAGAATGTCGCGGATGTGAAAGCGAGTCTGATTGAAACTGTCGAAGGGCTGGCGCAAGAACCGGTCACCGAAGCCGAATTGAAGCGGGCCAAAACCAATCTGTTGAATGCGTTGGAAAAAACCATCAACGATCCGCAACGTCTGTGCGTCAGTATGTCTGAATCGATTGCATTGGGTGACTGGCGCATGTTCTTCATTGAACGTGATCGTATCGAAGCATTGACGGTGGCAGATGTACAGCGCGTCGCACAAAATTATTTTAAAGCCGACAACCGCAGTTATGGTCAGTTCCTGCCAGTGGCAAAACCTGATCGCGCTGAAATCCCAGCGGCACCGGACGTTGCCAAACTGGTGGAAGGCTACAAAGGCCGTGCGACTGTGGCGGCAGGCGAGACCTTCGATGCAACCGCTGCCAATATCGATAAACGCACAGAAAAACTGACGCTGAAAAATGGCGCGAAAGTCGTGCTGTTGAGCAAAAAAACGCGCGGTGAAACCGTGAATGGCAATCTGAGTCTGCATTTCGGCGATGAAAAATCCCTGTTCGGTAAAGTGGCTGTTGCCGATCTGACTGCGGATATGCTGATGCGCGGTTCGGGCAAATTCACCCGTGCCGAACTCGATACCAAACTCGGTGAGCTGAAAGCTAAATTACGTATTTCCGGTGCAGGGCAGAATCTGAATGTCAGCTTTGACACCGTGCGCGCTAATCTGCCAGCCTTGCTGGATCTGCTGCGTGAAGTTCTGCGTGCACCGACATTCCCGCAATCTGAATTCGATTTGCTGGTCAAAGAAAATCTGACGCAGATAGAATCTGGTAAAAACGAGCCACAAGCGGTTGCAACACGTGCAATGGGCGCTTTGAAAAACAGTCTGTATAAAAAAGGCGATATTCGTTATCAGTCTTCTTTCAATGAAGCGATGGAAGAATACAGCACTGCAAAACTCGACAGCGTCAAAGATTTCTACAAAACCTTCTATGGTGCAAACAGTGCCGAGTTTTCTCTGGTCGGTGATTTTGATGCGGCAGAAGTCAAAACGAAACTGGCCACGGTGCTTGGCGACTGGAATAGTCCAGCGAAGTATGTTCGTGTTCCCAGCCTGAATCTGAATGCAAACGGACAAGCGAACAGCATAGAAACTCCGGACAAAGCGAATGCGTTTTATCTGGCATCACTGCCGTTTGAACTCGATGACCAGTCGCCCGATTATCCAGCGTTGCGCGTTGCTAATAATATTCTCGGTGGTGGTATCAAATCACGTCTGTTCAATCGCCTGCGTCAGAAAGAAGGCATCAGCTACGGTGCTGGCAGTTCACTGAGCGTGCCGAGTCTGGACAAAAACGCAGCGGTTGTTTTGTACGCAATGTACGCACCGCAAAATCTGGCGAAATTACAAACCGGCGTGAAAGAAGAGCTGGCTTTGTTAGTCAAAGACGGTGTGACGGCAGCAGAATTGGCGGATGCGAAGCAGTCTATCGCACAGGAAGGCAATATCCGCCGTGCGCAAGATCCGGCATTGGTAGGCAACCTGCGCGGCCAGTTATATGTTGGTCGCTCTATGGCATTTGATGCTGAGGTCGAAGCGAAAATTGCCGCACTGACGCTGGATGATGTGAATGCGGTGATACGCAAATACGTGAAACCAGACAGTTTTGCCCATTTCTATGTCGGCGATTTTGCTGGCGCAGCGAAAAAAGCAGCGGCCGCGAAGTAAGTCTTTTTGAGGGCATAACGCGACAGAAAATTCTGCTCGCGTAACTGTCAGTGGAAATATAAAAAAAGCGCAGTGTGATTTTTCACACTGCGCTTTTTACATGCTGAACCAGATTGAGCCAGATTATTTCTGACGCAATCTGGCGGCTGCTTCACGCAGCATATTTTCTGTCGTGCTCCAGTCCACACAGGCATCGGTGACGGAACAGCCGTATTTCAGTTGCGATAAATCGGCAGGAATCGCCTGATTACCCGCGACGATATTCGATTCGATCATCACGCCGACGATAGCGTCATTGCCGTTGGCGATCTGGTTCACCACATCCGCCATCACCAGTGGTTGCAATTCCGGCTTTTTGAAGCTGTTGGCATGTGAGCAGTCAACCACGATGTTCGGCGGCAGTTTCGCTTTCACCAGTGCCTGCTGCGCCATCGCTACCGACACCGTATCGTAGTTAGGACGATCACCGCCGCCACGCAACACGACATGGCCATATTGATTGCCGCTGGTGCGTACTATCGACACCTGACCCTGACTGTTGTAGCCGAGGAAGGAATGTGGATGCGAGGCGGACAGAATCGCATTGATCGCGATGCTGATGTCACCGTCAGTACCATTTTTGAAACCGACTGGTGTTGACAGACCGGACGACATTTCCCGGTGGGTCTGCGATTCTGTCGTACGTGCGCCAATTGCTGTCCAGGCGATCAGATCACCCAGGTATTGCGGTGAAATCGGGTCGAGTGCCTCGGTGCCGGTAGGCAAACCGAGCTCGCAGACGTCGAGTAAAAAGCGACGCGCTTTTTCCATGCCTTCATCGACACGGAAAGAATCATCCAGATACGGGTCGTTGATGTAACCTTTCCAGCCGGTCGTGGTGCGTGGTTTTTCAAAATAGACACGCATCACCAGCAACATCACATCGCTGACTTCTGCCTGCAACGCTTTCAGACGACGCGCGTAATCCAGACCCGCCACCGGATCGTGAATGGAGCAAGGGCCGACGACGACGAACAGACGTTTGTCTTTGCGATCAAGGATATTGCGCAGGGCTTCGCGGCTTTGTTCGACGACATTACCTGCCGCTTCCGTGAGCGGCAAACGGGCGTGCAGCTCTTCCGGCGCAGGCATGTGATCAAACGAGACGATGTTGATATTTTCGAGTGCGGTAGTAGTCATGTTGGTGTCAGTAGTGAAAAACCTGGAGACTATTATGACTTAATTTGCTGCTCTGCCGCAAAACTTGCCTGTTTTCAGGGCAACGCGGTGTCGAGTGCGTGGCACAATAGTGCTTTGCACTTTTTGAAAATTGGCAATAACAATGCTTAGTCATGATCAGATTCAGGAGTTTCAGACTCAGGGTTTTTTAGTTTTACCAGGATTGGCAACGCCGGATTTTTGCGAACAAGTGATTCGCTTTGCAGAGCAACAATTAGCGGATGATGTACAGCCCATAGAATATGAGGCGGATACCCGCTATCCCGGCGCACCGGCATCGCGCGAAGCCGAAGGTGGGCATACCGCACGCCGTTTGTTGCAGGCGTATGGGCGTGATTCTCTGCTGGCAACATGGGCGACAGGCGCGGCACTGGCGCAGCCATTGTTGCAATTACTTGGCAATGGTGCGCTGATGTCGCAAGCACATCACAATTGCATCATGACGAAACAGCCGCAGTATTCCACGGCAACTGGCTGGCACCGTGACAGCCGCTACTGGCATTTTGCGCGCGCCGAACTGATTTCAGCGTGGCTGGCGTTACGACATGAAACGGTGGAAAACGGATGTCTGCTGGTGATACCGGGATCGCATCAGCTTCAGATAGAGGCGTCGCAATTAGATGCTGCGCAGTTTTTACGTGCTGATTTGCCGCAGAATCAAGCCTTGCTGGCAAAGGCGCGTCCGGTGATTTTGCAGCAAGGCGATGTCTTGCTGTTTCACAGTAATTTGTTTCATGCTGCTGGAAAAAATCTGACCACGGCAGGCAAATTTTCTATGGTGTTCACTTACCGGGATGCGGAAAATGTGCCGGAAGCAGGTTCGCGTTCGGCGAGTTTGCCTGAAATTCTTTTGTGATATAAAAAGTGTATAGTCAGTCTTTGCTGTGATTCAAAGGCCGTTGCAGAATGTTGTTGCATGCAATGGCTTCGTTTCACCTGTCTTACAACCTGAGGAGACACCATGTTATCGAAAATGAAGCTGAGTCTGATTGCGGCAAGCCTGATCACTGGAATCGCGCAGGCACAAACACTGGAATTGCATTTTGTCGATGCGAGCGGCAATCTTGGTACTGCTGGCAAAGTGACACTGGAAGATACTGCCTACGGTTTGCTGATTACACCGGATTTAACTGGTTTGCCAGCCGGTGTGCACGGTTTTCACGTACACGCGAATCCTTCTTGCGCACCTGCGGCAAATAATGGCGTGGCAACCGCCGCGCTGGGCGCCGGAGGGCACTGGGACCCGGAAAAATCAGGCGCGCATCTGGGGCCGTATGGCAAAGGACATAAAGGCGATTTACCAGCGTTGTACGTGAGTGCGGATGGCAAGGCGAATTATCCGGTGCTGGCACCGCGTCTGAAAGCGGCCGATCTGAGCGGACATGCGCTGATGGTGCACGCGGGTGGCGATAATCACAGCGATCATCCTGCGATGCTGGGCGGCGGCGGTGCTCGCATGGCGTGTGGCGTGGTTCCATAAATTGCAAGCGTGTGAACAGCTTTTGTGTCGTGATATAAAAACCTTGCGTCTGACGTGAGGTTTTTTTCTTTGTACTTTATTTTTAATGGTTTTTTATGCTTCTGCGTCTTTGTTTCACTTTGTTGATTCTGGTGACCTTCATTCATCCGGCACAGGCTGTAACGCCTGCAGCGATGCCTGTATTGCAAACCGTCACCGCTTGCGGCAATGACGTACCGCTGAAATTTGATGTGCTGCCGGCGACCAATGCATCGCCGCCGTACTCTGCGGTGATGGTGGTGCATGGCGGTGGCTGGCTCGGTGGTTCCCGTGCGGATTTACACGGTTTGTTGCAGCATTTATCGCGTATGGGTTTTGTCGCGATGAGTGTCGATTACCGCCTGGCACCAGCAGCACGGTTTCCTGCGCAGATAGAGGATGTGAAATGTGCGGTGCGCTGGTTACGCAGCCAAGCAGTTGAGTATCAGATCAATCCAGAGAAAATTGGTGCATTTGGTGTTTCTGCCGGTGCGCACCTGCTCGCACTGGCAGCGGTCACGCCAGGGAGGTGGGACAGCGCTGGTGGTTACAGCGGCGTCAGCAGTCAGTTGCGGTGTGCAGTGTTACACGCGCCCCCGCTGGATTTCCCCAATTGGTGGCAGACTGCCGACCCTGCAATACGTGGCCCCATGTCACCGCGGGTGATGCTGAAATCGTTGCTGGGTGAGGATTTTTCTGCATCGGCGAAGACCTACCAAGACGCCAGTCCTGTCAGTTATATCCCGGCATCAGGCAAGCTGAAAAATAAGTTGCCGCCATTATTGCTGTTGCAGGGCGAGCTGGATGCGACTGTACCTGTGCAACAGGCTAAGGATTTTACAAAGAAAATGAAAGCAGCTGGCGCGGCTGTGGAGTTAATGACGATTGCCGATGCCGATCATTTCGCTTTTGGTTCTCAGGGACGCCAGGTGTCCGCAAAAATTCAGGAGTTTCTCGGAGCTTGTCTGAAATAAAAAAAGGCGCAACAGCGTGAGCTGTATGGCACGTATAGCGCCTTTCGTTTTCATCGCAATGGGCCCTGTATTACAGCTCTAAAGCGATGAGTTCCTGTATGGTCTGACGACGGCGGATTTGCGTGATTTTATCGCCATCGACCAGCACTTCCGGAATCAGCGGACGTGAATTGTAATTCGACGACATGCTGGCACCGTAAGCGCCGGTATCGTGAAAGACAAACAGATCTCCGATTTCGCAGGCGGGTAAATCCTGCGTTATCACGACGCCGCCGTCTTCCTGTGTGAACACATCACCGGATTCGCACAAAGGACCCGCCACCACGGTTGGCTTCAATGCGGTCGTGCGCGGTGTGCCGTCCGCGGTGTGGGCGGTGATGCGATGGAAACTGCCATACATCGCCGGGCGGGCAAGATCATTAAAGCCGGCGTCGACCAGTACAAAGAAATTACTGCCGACTTGTTTTTGCGCACGTAATTCCGAAATCAGGATGCCCGACTGTGCAACCAGAAAACGTCCCGGTTCAATTTCCATACTGATTTTGTGGCCGAGATGCGCTTCAATTTCTTTACGCGCTTTATCCCAGATCTGGAAATAATGATCGGTATCGACCACAGCTTCATCGCCACGATAAGGAATCGATAAGCCGCCGCCGATGGAGATCGCCTGTAAGTCACGATTTGCGGTTTTTACCTGCGCGATCATTGCATCGCAGACGCTTTGCAAGTGGTCGTAATCAACGCCTGAGCCTATATGCATGTGCAGACCCACCAGTTGCAAACCATACTGGTCAATGATCTTCAGTGCATCCGGCAATTCTTCAAACCAGATGCCGTGTTTGCTTTGTTCTCCGCCGGTATTGGTTTTGCGGCTGTGACCATGACCAAAACCGGGATTGATACGCAGCCAGACCGGATGCCCGCGATGTGCCTGTCCAAGCTGTTCCAGCATTTGTGGCGAACCGCAGTTAACGGGAATATTCAGTTCGACCACGCGTTTCAATGCATTGCGATCCAGCAGATCCGCTGTGAACACGATCGGTGCATGGGTCTGATCGGCATTGGCGGTTGGCGCATAACCGGCCGCCAGTGCCCGTTCAACCTCACCGAGAGAAACAGAATCCACCATCACACCTTGTTCGCGCATCAGGCGCAGCAGATGAATATTGCTGGATGCTTTCTGCGCAAATCGGATCACGTCAAACTGTTTAAGACGGGCGATTTGCTGGCGAATGATGCTGGCATCGTATGCCCAGCAAGGGGTGTGGAATTCTGTGGCGATCTGCGCGATCTGGGTGTTGCTGATAGTGGTCGTCATGATGATCTCTTGAACCTTACCGGGTTTAGTGTAAGCTCTACTTTAACAAGCGCTTCGTGATGCTTAAATAGGATTCCATAAGCAATTCAACCGTGATTGATGGAATTCAACGGAAAATTCTTTTGTCTCCTTATGAATCCAAAAATAGATAATTTTGATCAGAAAATCCTGAGTTTATTGCAACAGGATGCACGCATGTCGCATGCGGAAATTGGCCGTCAGGTGCATCTGAGTCAGCCTGCCGTATCCGAACGCATCAAGCGTCTGGAGGCGGCTGAAGTCATACGTGGCTACCGTGCAGACGTGAATCCTAAGGCGCTCGGTTATCAGATTACCGCAATGATACGTTTGTCGACGCAGCAGGGCAGACCT
Source organism: Undibacterium sp. FT79W (assembly GCF_014284215.1). Lineage (NCBI taxonomy): Bacteria > Pseudomonadati > Pseudomonadota > Betaproteobacteria > Burkholderiales > Oxalobacteraceae > Undibacterium > Undibacterium sp. FT79W. Next base: position 28,198 of record NZ_JACOGB010000011.1, read on the forward strand.
TACGCTCAGTATGTCGCATCTTGTCCAGAAATTATCGATTGTTATACGGTTACCGGCGAAGACGGTGCAGTGATGCGTGTGCTGGCAACTGATGTGGAGCATTTGCAGCGCATTATCAATGAGCTCAATGCCTTCGGATCGACATCAACGGCGATCGTGCTGACGACGCATGTCGCCGGAAAGACGATTACTGCACCTGTCCATGAAGGAGGCTGAGATGAAAAATAAGAGATTTTCCGGTACGACAGCTGCGTGTATCAAACGTATCGGCGCAGGATTGTTGGCTGGTAGCGTAAGCCTTCAGGCTGGCGCCGCAGAGCAGGACGATGCGCCGATCACACCGTATCGGCCATCGGTATCGAACTCGGCACAATTGCCGTTTCCAGGTCAGCTCGAAGCGGAGTTCGGTGTTTTATCCGGTAAATCGGGAGACGCCCGGCGTGACAGTTTGCCCTCATTGTTGAAACTGGCTTTTTCCGAGCAGTGGGGCATCTTATTGGGCGGTGATCTTCGTGTTATGAATGACGATGGCGCCGGGACGCGTGTGCGTGGCATGGGTGACGTGAATCTGGTGTTGAAGCGGGCGTTTGTGATCGACAGCGACACTGCTTTCGGATTGGAGCTGGGCGTGAAACTGCCAACCGCAAAACAAGCGATAGGTACAGAAAAACGCGATTACACCCTGAACGGTATTTACAGCAAAGACCTGGGCGACTGGCATCTGGATCTGAATGCGAACGCGACGAAAATGGGATGGGCAGATGACGGCGTGTCCCGCTGGCAAACCGGTCTGTCTTCGGCTTTTTCATATAGCCTCAGCGAGGCTCTGGGTGTCACTGCTGAGTGGTCGGGAACGAAAAGTAAAGGCAGTCAGCCGCAAAATCAGATCTTGCTGGCGCTGACTTACAGTCCGAACAAACGTTTGACTTTTGATATAGGGTTGAGCAAAGGCATCAGCGCCACTGCGACCGACCGCGCTTTCTTTGCGGGCGTTGTTGTGCCGATTGCCAGATTATTTTAGCTGCAGGAGTGTAGCCGTTTGATGAAGGTCAGACACAGGGCAGTCAATCCGGCGCTACATGGATGACACGCTGCCGACATCACGCTTAAACCGTATAATGCCCGCTTATCTCTGAACTATTGAGGAAGTCCCATGTTGGCACCGTCTTCTCCACGTAAATTCGCTTTGTTTGCCGCTATCGCAGCGATAGCACTGGCTGTGCTTGGTTTTCTCTTTTACCAGTCGGTCGCTGCCAAACCCGCGATGCCACAAGTGACGTTCACCAATCTGAAAGGCGACAAATTGACGACGCAGGATTTGCGCGGCAAAGTCGTTATGGTGAATTTCTGGGCGACTTCCTGTTCTACTTGTATCGCTGAGATGCCACGCATGATAGAGACCTATAACAAGTACAACAAGCAAGGTCTGGAATTTGTTGCGGTGGCAATGAGCTACGATCCGCCGAATTATGTGGTCAATTATGCTGAGACCCGGCAACTGCCATTTCACGTTGCACTGGATGTGCAGGGCAAGTTGGCGCAGGCTTTCGGCGATGTAAAGCTGACGCCGACTACCTATGTTATCGACAAGCAGGGCAATGTTTTAAAACGTTATGTCGGTGAGCCTTCATTCACTGAATTGCATGGTTTGTTGGAAAAAGCTTTAGCTGGTTGATCTTCATCTGAGACACAGCTCAGGACAAACGGCGCTGTCTGTATCGGTATGCTTTGGCTGCTGCAATCAGGCCGATACAAAACAGAGCCGCTGCGGCGCTGGTCAGCACTTCGGGTAAAGCCGGTTGTCCGAAGTGAAACAGTGCACTGATCGCCGGTATACTCAGCGCAAGTAGCAAGATTGCTGAGGCCGTAGCGACCACCCACCACAATGCCGGATTTGGCAAACGCAGACTGTGGATGATGTCTGACGACACACTGCGATGAATAAAAATCAAACCGATATTTCCTATCACCATTGCCGTGAACGCCAGGGCGCGGGCTTCTCCGGTATTTGGATAATGCTGTAATGCATAGCCATAGATACCAAGCACCGTCAGTAGTAACGCCGTGCCATGTAACAAGCCGGTGCGCAGTACTGCTGCATCAAAAATACTGGCGTTGACGGAACGCGGTGGTCTGCGCATGACATCGGGCTCTTCCGATTCCGCCTCGAACACCAGTGAACAGGTCGGGTCAATAATCAGTTGCAGCACCATAATATGCACGGGCAACAGCACCAGCGGCCAGCCTGCAAGCACCGGAATCAGCGACATGCCGATCACCGGAATGTGCACAGCAATGATGAAACGAATGGTTTTGCGTAAATTATCGAAGATGCGCCGTCCTGAGCGTATGGTCGCCACGATCGCTGTAAAGTCGTCATCAAGTAATACCAGTGCAGCCGACTCACGCGCTACATCTGTGCCGCGCTTGCCCATGGCGATACCGATATGGGCGGCCTTTAATGCAGGCGCATCATTGACGCCATCACCGGTCATCGCGACGATCTCGCCATTCTTTTTCAGCACGTTGACCAGTCTTAGTTTTTGCTCTGGCGATACGCGGCAAAAGATACTCGTTGTCTTGATGCGTTGGCTGAGTTCGGCATCGTCAATCGCAGTTAATTCGGCGCCGGTCATGATGCCGGAGGATGTTGCAAAGCCACATTGTTGAGCGATGTTTTGCGCGGTAGCAGGATAGTCGCCGGTAATCATGATGACTCTGATGCCAGCAGTCTGGCAATCCTGTATCGCCGCGGGTACGCCAGCGCGGATCGGATCAGCGAGTGCGATCAGGCCGATGAACTCAAACTCGAAATCATGCTGGATAGGCGGCAGTTTATTATCAGTATTTTCAGTTGCAGACAGTGATACCGGGCTGAATTGCGCTTTGGCGACTCCGAGTACGCGTAAGCCTTGCTTCGCCAGCAGATCGACTTCCTTGTGCAATGCGTTTATTTGCTCAACGCTGAGATGACAAAGATCGGCAATCGCTTCGGGCGCGCCTTTGCTGGCGATCACAAAATGTGCCTGATCGGCCGATTGCCATACGCGTGACATCGCCAGTAACTCTTTTGAGAGCGGATATTCATCAACCAGCGTCCAGCTATCGTGCAGATGTTCGGTTTGCCCCAACATTGATTTTCCGAATTCCTGAATCGCCACTTCCATAGGATCAAATGGCGAGCGATGACTGGCCAGAATCGCGTATTCCAGTACTTCGTGAAACTCTTCTTCCAGTACCTGCGGCTGCTTCGCATCGGGCACGGTACAGCAATAGTGGCTGCCTTGCGCAAACAGGCGCGCAACGGCCATTTTGTTTTGTGTCAGCGTGCCGGTTTTATCGACGCACAGCACAGTTGTTTCACCGAGCATCTCAATTGCCGGTACGCGGCGGGTCAACACTCTTTGTCGGGCAATTCTCCAGGCACCGAGTCCCAGAAAAAGAGCCAGCACGACGGGTAATTCTTCCGGAATCAGCGCCATGGCAAACGTGATACCGACCAGTATGCCATTCAACCAGTCGTGGCGGCTGATGCCATAGAAAATGGTCAGCAGCAGTGCGACAGCCAGACTGGCAAAGGCGATCATTTTGACGACTTTGTCCATCTCAGTCTGCACGCGCGTTGGTTCCTGTTGCACGCTGGCCAGAGCTTGTCCGATTTTTCCTATCGCCGTGCGGCTGCCAGTCGCCATCACGCGCGCAATGCCGTTGCCTTGCACCACTAGTGATCCGGAAAACACAAAAGGCATGTGTTCGCCGCCAGCTTGTCCCATTGTGAGCGGCGCCGGCTTTGCCACTGTTTTTCCGACAGCTAAAGATTCACCGGTCAGCAAGGATTCGTCCACGCTCATATTCATGCACGACAGCAATATGGCATCAGCAGTGACACGGTCGCCTTCAGATAAAACCAGCAAATCACCGCAAACGACGTCCCGGCTGGCGATGTTTTGCTGTCTGCCGTCGCGTATCACGATGGCTCGTGGGCTGGATAAGTCACGCAGTGCTTCGAGTGCACGTTCGGTTTTATGTTCCTGAAACAGACTGATGCTGACGATGATCAGGATAAAAAATACCAGTACGACAGCGCCGTGTGTATCGCCAAGAATCAGATAGACACCACCACAGGCAAACAGCAACAGCAGCATGGGCTCACTGATGACTTTCCATATCATATTGGCGATGTTGCGCGGTCTGGCGGAGGGTAATTCATTGGCGCCCTCTGCCGTCAGCCGGGCGGCGGCTTCCGTAGCGCTAAGACCGGTCATTGCGTTCACTTCGGATACCATGTACTGAACCTTTTCACGTGAGCTGGCAGGTGAGGAGTATGCAAAAAACACATGCTCATAGTAGCAAACAAACTCGCCAGATAAGCTTGTGCAAGAGCAAGTCCGGCGACTGATTTGCAATGGCTTGCAAGCGACTGTCGCATTATGAAGCGTCGCAATGGACTGAGATCCGGTGCTTATTAGTCGAAAATATTATAGAAAAAAATTTCTAGACAAAAGTTTCTAGAACATTTATTCTGCATTCATTCCTGATTTCGAAGTTATTCATGAACTCCGTTCCTAAATCTGTATCGTCCACATCCGCCATCCCCAAGCCCACAGCCTCGGAGCTGAATTTGCTTAAGATACTGTGGCAGCAGGGCCCGATGAATGCCAAACAGGTACATGAGGCTGCCCATGCGGAACGTCCTGACCTCGCCTATGCGACGGTATTGCGCCATCTGCAAATCATGCATGGGAAGGGTATTTTGACCCGCGATGAAAGCCAGCGATCGCACGTATATGCACCGTCACAAGAACAAGACTCACTGCAAACTAATCTGCTCAAGGATCTGATACAGAAAGTCTTTGCCGGTTCTGGCAAGGCGCTGGTACTGGCAGCCCTACGTGGTCATGTCAGCGCCGCAGAACGCAAAGAGATAGAGCAAATTCTGCAGGAAGAAAAGAAATCATGATATCCGCAGACATCATGACGCGCAGCATGAGTGAGGTATTGGGCTGGCCTTTACTCAATTTCGTCTGGCAGGGCGCTTTGATCGCCAGCATCAGCGCTATCCTGTTTGCGCTATGCCGCAATGCCCGCCCGCATTTACGTTATCTGATTGCCTGTATCGCCATGTTGCTGTGCCTGTTATGGCCATTGCTGAGCATTGTCCAGCAATGGCAGGCGCCTCAAACGCTCAGTCTGGAGGCGGCATTACAACTGGCAACAAACACGGCCATCGCTCTGGATCTGGTGTGGATAAAAGAAAGCGCTTTTGTTGCGGGAATCGGCGCCTGCCTGCCCTTTATCGTCAGTGTCTGGAGTCTCGGCGTCGCGATCATGATGCTACGCCTTGGGCTGGGTTTGCTATGGGTACACAAGCTGGGAGCGCAGCATGCGACGGGCACCTTAGCTGACGCGTCATCAACATGGCAGTGTCGCGCCAATCGACTGGCGCACAAATTTGGTATCCAACGTCAGGTAACGCTGCAATTTCGCCAGCAATTATTCAGCCCCATTACTTACGGTTGTTTCAAACCGGTGATACTCATGCCTGCGTCGCTGCTGAGCGGTATGTCATACGACATGATAGAAGCCTTGCTGGCACACGAGCTTGGTCATATCAAACGCTGGGATTACGCCGTCAATTTATTGCAAAATCTGGTCTTGTCGTTGCTGTTCTACCATCCTGCTGTCTGGTGGTTATCACGGCGCATCAATACAGAAAGAGAATTGATTGCCGATGACCTTGCAATCAGTGCCGTTGGTCACGCCCGCCCTTTGGCGTGTGCATTGCAAGCGCTGGATAAACTCGAGTCAGGTGTGCTTTACCGCCCCGGGCTCGCTGCGAATGGCGGTGACCTGCTGTCACGTATCAGACACCTGATACGTCCTGACGCGCAACCATGGCACTGGAAAATGGCGAGCCCCGTATTGGGTATCGGAATGGCATTGCTGCTGTTGATGCAGATGCCGATGATGGCAACGGCGGATGTGACTATGCCAGTACATCATGCCGTGCCGACCGCAATCGATGGTAATGTCAGCAACGCCAATACTGATAACAACGCTGCTAACAACGCTGCACCTCGCAGAACAGTATATGTCCGCACCCAGTCTGAACATGTGCTTGTGCTGGACGAGCAAACCGGGCAGGTATTGATGGACAAAGATGCGGACGCGATTGTGCCTATCGCCTCTATCTCCAAACTGATGACGGCCATGCTGATTGTCGACGCCGGTTTAGATCGACAGGAGAAAATCACCATCACAAAAGACGATGCTGCAGTCTGGAATACCCGTCAGATTATGCTGAAGCCCGGTCAGGTACTGACGCGGCAAAGCTTGCTGGAACTGGCGCTGACCGCCTCCAGCAATATCGCTGCAAAGGCGCTGGCCAGAACTTATCCCGGTGGCGAGCCCGCATTTATCGATGCCGCACAAAAGAAAATAAGTCAGCTCAAGCTACAGCAAACACAATTGGTCGAAGCGACCGGTATTTCAAGCCAGAATCGCTCCAGTGCTAAAGACATTGCCAGACTGGTGATGGCCGCGGCTGCGTATCCTGAGTTAAGCCGCCAGAGCAGTCGTAGCGAAGGTGCTGTTTTCATCGACGGCACGCTGCAAAAATACCAGAGTAGCAATGCCCTGACGGCCAACCAGGATTGGAACATCAGTCTGTCCAAAACTGGCTATTCCAAAGCGGCTGGTCGCTGTCTGGCCATGCGTATGAATATCGGAGGCAAGCCTGTCGTCATGGTATTGCTGAATGCCAGAAACCTTGATGCGCGCGATGGTGATGTGATGAATATACGGGCTGCCATGCTACCGACCACAGCCAGCTAAGCAGGTTTTAGTCAGTCAGGTTCGCTGGCTGACGCTATCTCCCCCCATGCCTTACATATTGCGCCCCGAGCGGTGCAAGGACAGGGCACGTCCACACACAACAAAAGAAAGACACACCATGCAATTTACACGTGAAATTTTCGGCAGTCAGTTGCCGCGATTAAAGGTGCTGGCTGTGGCTGCCATCAGCCTGTTTGCCAGTAAAGCTACGTTCGCACAAGCGACCAGCCAGCAAGTCGACATCACCGGAAAAACAACGGCAGTACGCGAGCGCCAGGACGACATCGGCATGCGCAGCATTTACGGTCGTGACGAGATAGAAAAATACGGCGATACCAATCTTAGCGAAGTGCTGAAACGTTTGCCCGGCATCAGCATCAGTGAAGGCGCGGGAAAAGCGCCTGAAATACGTATGCGTGGCTTAGGCAATGGTTATACCCAGATATTGCTCAATGGTCAGGCCACGCCCAGCGGTTTTTCCATCGATAACATTGCTCCCGACCTGATAGAAAAAATCGAAGTTATGCGCGTCGCCAGTGCTGATATGAGCGCCCAAAGCATCGCAGGCATCATTAACATTGTCCTCAAGAAAAAGAGCAGCAAACAGGCGAGCGAATTTAAGGCCAATGCCAGCCTGCAAGCAAACAGGTTGTCTGGTAATGTGTCCTGGAGCCTTGGGGCGCAGGCTCCGGAAGGATGGGGTGATATTTCTTACGTCTTAGCTGGAAATGCCGAAAGCAATACCAATGATGTCGACATCAGCCTGGCGGAAAACGTCGCTGTTTTTCAGCCTGCAAATGGACAATGGCAAACACAAATCCGCAGGCAACTACAACAAACCCAGCAAAACCGTAAAGATGGCTTAAATTTATCTCCCCGCATCCAATGGAAAATCGATGCAGAAAACAGTCTGAACTGGCAAGGCAACATTAACGCCAGCAGACTGGAACAAGCAAAGCATGAGCAAGACGACAGTGATACGACAGACTTCCCGACGAACAATAGTATCTGGGCGGCGCATGTGCTGACATCGCGCAATGATCTCAGTTGGGAACGTCGTCTCGACGATAGCGCCAAACTCAACATTAACTTTGGATGGAACAGGCTGGAACGTGACGCAAAATTTAAGTTCTGGGGTAAAGATAGTCAGGCGAATTTGCAGGAAATACGCTACGTCAACGGTGCTGCGCTGGAAAATGAATATCGCCTGTCAGGTAAATATCTTGCGCCGTATTCGGCTGACCACGTTGTCAGTCTGGGCTGGGAAGTCAGCCACGCCTTGCGCAATGAAAATCGCCTTGAACGCGATGTGCAGGTAAGCGATAGCAGCGTGATCAGCGATGCGCATTTCTACCAGGCGCGCATCAATAAATTCGCTGCCTACATACAGGATGAATGGCGTATCAATAAAACCTGGTCGGCTTATCTGGGCTTGCGTTGGGAGCGCATTACCAGCGGCAGTAAAGAGTTGCTCGCAGCTGACGGATTTGATTTCAATAATGTTGCGATCATGGCCAGTCCCATACTGCAAACCGTCTGGAAGCAGACAGAACAGACGCAGTGGCGGCTTGCAATGAACCGCAGCTTTAAATTACCCAGCGTTGCCAATCTGGTGCCGCGCCGTTTTCGCGTCGATAACAACAATACTCCGCTTAATGCAGACTTTCAGGGGAATCCACAACTGCGCCCTGAACGTGCGTGGGGCCTTGAGCTGGCGTATGAACATTATTTTGGTAGCACCAGCCTGATCAGTGCGAATCTGTACCGGCGTCAGATTGACGACATTATCATGGAGCAGCTTAGCCAGAGCGGCGGCAGCTGGCTGAATGTGTTGAGCAATCATGGCCGCGCCAGCGTGATGGGTCTGGAAATCGAAGTGAAAACAAAGTTAGCAGAATTATCCAGTCGTTTCCCCGGCATGGAATTGCGCGCAACGCTCAACCGCAATTGGTCAAGGCTGGACAATGTTCCTGGTCCCGATAATCGCTTATCGCAACAAGTGCCTTTGCTGATCAGCACAGGGGCAGATTATCAGCTGCTGCCTCGTTTGCGTATCGGTGGGGACTATCATTTTCAGGCCAGCAATACTACGCGTGAATCAGAATATATGCGGGTTCATCGCAACCCAAAACGTCATCTTGATCTCTATCTGGCCTGGAAGCAAAACCCTCAGAGCCAGCTACGAATGTCTGTCAGCAATGTGCTACAACAGGACAGCGTCGATAGTGACACTTACACCACGCCGACCGCGCGCTGGAGCGACAATAGTCGTCAGCAATCAGCGCGCACATGGCGTCTGGCGTGGGAGCTTAAGTTGTGACCTTGTCTGACAGAGCCCGGAAGCCAGAGATTGATCAGAGTTTCTTCACCAGCACACAGCCAATGGAATAGCCAGCACCAAACGAGCAGATTACGCCCACGCTACCGGCGGTCAGATCATCCTGATATTTGTGGAACGCGATAATCGAACCGGCAGAGGATGTATTGGCGTAAGTGTCGAGTATCGTTGGTGACTCTTCAGGCGTTGCATCGCGGCCCAGTATCATGCGGGAAATCAGCAAGTTCATATTCAAATTTGCCTGATGCAGCCAGAAGCGTTTGACGTCTTGCAAAGGGACACCAGTTGATTCGATAGTGGAAGTGATCGTCGCTGCCGCCATCGGGCACACATCTTTGAATACTTTACGACCTTGCTGACGGAATAATTTGTCTGGTTTGCCGATGCCAGACTCGTCGGCACGGTTCAGGAAACCGAAATTGTTACGGATGTTATTGGAGAACTGAGTTTTCAGTTTCAGGCCAAGGATTTCAAACTGGTGTTTTGATGTTGCCAGATCAGCGCGCTCCAACAAAATAGCAGTACAGCCGTCACCAAAAATAAAGTGGCTGTCGCGGTCACGCCAGTTCAAATGACCACTGGTGATTTCCGGGCTGACGACCAGCACCGCACGGGCTTGTCCGCTTTGGATCGCACTGACCGCGGCCTGAATACCAAACGTCGCAGAAGAGCAGGCGACGTTCATGTCAAAGCCGTAACCGTCAATACCGAGTGCATTCTGAATTTCGACGGCCATCGCCGGATACGCACGTTGCATATTCGATGCGGCGCAGATGACAGCATCAACGTCTGCCGCTGTGCGACCTGCACGCTCCAGCGCCTGATGGCAAGCGGCCATCGCAATTTCACACATCACTGAAGGCTCGTCATCGCTGCGTTCTGGAATACGCGGCACCATGCGTTTCACATCCAGAATGCCATCTTTGTTGATGACGTAGCGTGATTTGATGCCAGATGCTTTTTCTATGAACGCGACCGAAGATTCTTCGAGTGCCGTCACTTCACCGGCGGCGATGGCGGCGGCGTTTTCCTGATTGAATTTCTGTACGTAAGCGTTAAAACAGGCGATCAGTTCTTCGTTGGAGATGGATTCGGAAGGTGTGTAAAGGCCGGTGCCGCTGATGACTACTTTGTTCATCGTTTTCTTTCTTATGCTGGGTGCCGTGTTTCCGCTACGGAATATTGTGCCGGGCGCATGGTGTGCGCTACACCGGTGACGATAATCGGAATATGAGGGATAGCGGCGCCCTAATGTTGGTCATGTGAATGCGTTGTAAGCGCGACGTTGTCGCCCAATTTTACACAAAACTCCGTCAAATTTATCCGATTAGCGATAGAAATAGAGTTTTTATGCTAGCCAGTAGGGTAAAAAATGAATCAAAAACAAGCATTTAACTGTGACGGGAGGGGGCAGTCGACATGGATGAGAGGATGAAGCACTGCGTACACGGTGCTTCATCCCGTCGCAAAATCAGGTGATCAACTGATTTTTATGGTGCAGTAAATGGTCTTCGATAAAGCTGCTGATGAAATAGTACCCGTGATCATAGTTTGCATGCCGACGCAAAGTCAGTGGTTGCCCTGCTTTTTCGCAGGCGGTCGCGAATAAATGCGGGTGTAACTGACTCGCCAGAAACTGATCCGCCTCGCCCTGGTCGATCAGTATGCCTTGTGGAAAAGGTGTCTGCGTTTGTTGTGCCATCAGCAGGCTGGCGTCATGCGCGACCCAGCCGGCATTGTCATTTCCAAGATAGCCCTGAAACGCTTTCTGTCCCCATGCACATTCGGTCGGCGCGGCGATCGGTGCAAAAGCCGACAAACTTTTGTAAATGCCGGGGTGGCGCAAGGCCAGTGTCAGTGCGCCATGTCCCCCCATGGAATGCCCCATGATGCCGAGACGTTCTTGGTCGATGGGTAAGAACTGGGTCAGGAGCGCACGTAGTTCATGGACGATGTAGCTTTCCATGCGGTAGTGCGCACTCCACGGTGCTTCGGTTGCATCCAGATAAAAGCCCGCGCCGACACCAAAGTCCCAGGCGTCGCTGTCACCGGGAATATTCGCACCACGCGGACTGGTATCCGGCGTGATCAGTATCAGCCCTTCACGCGCCGCGACGCGTTGCGCCCCGGCTTTGATCATGAAGGTTTCTTCGGTGCAGGTCAGACCTGCCAGAAAAAATATCGCCGGGCATACAGCGCCTGTCAGTGCCTGCGGCGGCAGGAAAACGGAAAAGCGCATCGGCAGCCCGATTTCTGTTGATGGATGGCGATAAAACTGCTGCAGCCCGCCAAAACACGTGTGTTGGCTCAGCAGTTCCACACCTTCAGGCAGCGCCTTCATCGTGACGTCCGCCATCATCAGTACAGCACAACAGAACGGATAGATTCGCCGCTCTTCATCAGATCAAAACCTTCATTGATCCGTTCCAGCGGCAGACGATGGGTAATCAGATCGTCGATATTCAGCTTGCCTTCCATGTACCAGTCAACGATTTTCGGCACATCGGTGCGGCCGCGGGCACCGCCGAATGCGGAGCCTTTCCATTCGCGTCCGGTGACCAGCTGGAACGGACGGGTGCTGATTTCTGCACCGGCTTCCGCCACGCCGATGATGAAGGATTGTCCCCAGCCTTTGTGGCAGCATTCAAGCGCTTGGCGCATGACCTTGGTATTGCCTATGCATTCAAACGAATAATCGACACCGCCATCCGTCAATTGCGTGATGTGATCCACCACGTTGTCAACTTCATTCGGATTCACAAAGTGCGTCATGCCGAATTTACGTGCCATTTCCTGACGTTTAGGATTGATATCGACACCGATAATTTTGTCGGCACCGACCATTTTGGCGGCCTGAATCACGTTCAGACCAATGCCACCCAGACCGAAGACGGCGACATTCGCACCGGCTTCCACTTTCGCGCTGAATACGACAGCACCAACGCCGGTGGTCACGCCGCAGCCGATGTAGCAGATTTTGTCGAAAGGCGCGTCTTCACGGACTTTGGCGACGGCAATTTCCGGCACGACGATGTAGTTAGAGAACGTCGAGGTGCCCATGTAGTGGAACAGCGGTTTGCCATCTAGCGAAAAGCGCGATGTGGCATCCGGCATCAGACCGCGACCCTGAGTCGAGCGTATCGCCTGACAAAGATTGGTTTTGCGTGACAGGCAGAATTTGCATTGACGGCATTCTGGCGTGTACAACGGAATCACATGATCGCCTTTGCGCACGCTGGTAACGCCCGGGCCGGTATCAACAATGATGCCGGCACCTTCATGGCCCAGAATCGCCGGAAACAGGCCTTCAGGATCGGCGCCGGACAGCGTGTAGTAATCGGTGTGGCAGATACCGGTGGCTTTGACTTCGATCAGGACTTCACCTGCACGTGGTCCTTGCAGATCGACTTCTTCTATCGTCAACGGTGCTCCGGCTTTCCAGGCAATGGCGGCTTTGGTTTTCATGTTAATCCTTTAAGGAGGGAGCGCCGGGAATGGCGCTCTTCAGATGATGTGATGCCGCAGATTGTCGTGGATAGCACGCGCGCTTGCATCGCTTATCGCGTAGTGTGGCGGAAAACAGCTGAAGAATGGCTGAAAATGACGGTAATCGTGATCGCGTTTATCATGTCGTCGTTTCATTCACCGGATGTCCTTCATGAAGTCAGAAAAACGCCACTTGCCGAGAACCGTGGATATTGTGGTTTATCCCGGTTTTAAATCACTGGAAGCCATCGGTCCTATGTCCGTTTTTGAATATGCGAATATTCATTTGCAGCGACAGGGCAAGCCTGCAGCATATGACGTAAAGATTGCCGCTGCTCAGATTGGCATGGTGCGTTCCGATACGCTGATGTGTCTGGATGCGACCAAGGTGTTGAATACCTTGGCGCTGCCTGACGACGCGATTATCGTCGGCTCCCGTCATATCAATGCTGCGCTGCTGGAAAACCCGGCAATTATTGATTGGGTATCGGCGGTTGCGCCAAAGGTAAACCGGCTGGCGGCCTTATGTTCTGGTGCATTTTTTCTGGCGCAGGCGGGGCTGCTGGATCGCAAACATGCGACGACGCACTGGAGCGTTGCCGCGCAATTGCAGCAGGATTTCCCCGCGGTTCAGGTGGATGCGGATGCGATTTTTATCCGCAGTGGCAATCTCTGGACCTCAGCCGGTGTTACTGCAGGAATAGATCTGGCACTCGCATTTGTTGAGGCCGATTGCGGTCATGCACTGGCGCTGGAAGTCGCGAGCGACATGGTCGTGTATCTGAAGCGACCGGGTGGGCAATCCCAGTTCAGCACGCATTTATTGAGTCAGAAAACAGCGCAATCGAATATCCGCGATGTGCAGCAGTGGATTATGGCGAATCTGCATCAACGCTTACCAGTTGCGCAATTGGCTAAGATGGCGGGGATGAGTCTGCGCAATTTCAGTCGCTTGTTTCAACAGGAAGTCGGTGTCAGTACCCTGGAATTTATCGAAGCAGCGCGTGTCGAATTTGCCTGTCAATTATTGGCAGACAATGCGGAAAAAAATGCGCCCGTTAAAGCCATTGCAGCGCGTTGCGGCTTTTCCAGCGACGATCATTTGCGTCGCGTATTTCAAAAACGTTTGTGTTGTTCGCCGACAGATTATCGCGCCCGACTGCGTGCGACGAAGTGATCACATTGCCATATAACGACCCGGGCGGTGATTCAGACTGATAGCCAGATTCAGAGCAAAAGCACCGAGTATTGAGGCTGCCAATGCAAGTGGCGTGACGACAGCGAGTGACGCTAGCACAATGACGAAGTCCAGCCCCATTTGTATTTTTCCGGCACGGATACCGCGCGTCTGTTGCAGGTACAGCGCCAGAATATTAATCCCACCAAGGCTGGCCTGATGGCGGAACAAAACGATAAATCCAACGCCCATCAGTAAGCCACCAATCAGGGCAACATAAAACGGCGTCAGCATATTCACATCGACCAGATGTACCAGTTTCGGATGCAGCCCGGAAAATAAAGACACCAACGCGACCGAGCAAAACGTCTTGAGCGTAAAACGCCATCCCATACGTTTGAGAGCCAGCCAGTAAAACGGCAAATTCACCAGAAAAAAGACAGTGCCGAATGACAAGCCTGTGCGGTAATGAATCAGGAATGCCAGCCCAGCTGTGCCGCCGGTCAGTAACCCAACCTGATTGAAGAGCGCGATCCCTAGCGAGACAAATAACGTGCCGGTCAGAATCGCCAGCACGTCTTCCAGTAAACTGTGCGGAATAAAGCGTTTAGATGGTGTGGGCTGCGTTGACATGATGGGATGCGTCGGAACCGGGAAGGACGCTTATTGTACCTGCTGATCAGGCTCTCGCAGCAGTATCATGAAGGCAGATAACTGCTGCGAGCCGGATACTTGAGTTGTATCAATAACAGACCCAGACGAGACGCCTTAATGTTGCTGATCGCGTTGTTCTGGCGCTTGATTTTCCGGGTGTTGCTCTTTGCCCGGAAAGAAAAAATCTCTGCCACCGGAACGGAACCTGCGCCACAACAAATGCACCAGGGTACTACCGCGACCAAAGCTGACGCGGCGCGAACGCAGCGCAACCAGCATTGCCAGACTGAAACTGACGCCAAGATTGACGATGCCGATTAACAAAATGCCGAGTAATGAATACAGAGCCAGTTGCCAGCTTATATGGTGATCCAGACCGACCAGTGCAAAAGCAAAATTGGCACTGGAAAAAGTGATGTGGCGAATATCAACCGGCAGCCCGAAGAAAACGCCTAACTGACCTATCGTGCCTAGCATGATGCCGAAGAAGAAATTTCCGGCCAGTGCGCCCAGATTGTCACCGATGTAATCAGTGATGCGGTGCAGACGTTCTTCACCGAATATTTTTCGTGGCCAGGCAAGTTGGCGTAAGCGGGCGGGGATATGCCCATAACTGGCTTTATTATCGTAGTAGCCTGAAATTAATCCCGATAAAAATAAGCAGACGCCGGCAATCGCTGCATGAGGCAGTGCGAGGCTATTGAGCGGATCAAGATCGTGCAGCAGATGTTCGGCTTTTTCCGGCGTGACCAAATGGCTGCCGGTCATCCAAAGCCAGACCCACGCAATGACGTAGGCCGTCGGTATCGCTAAGCCGATATTGCCTATGATGGCAATGAACTGTGAGCGGAAGACGCGCACGATCAGCTCGACCAGCTCATCGAGCTTTTGTTTGCCTTCATCGATCGCACGGGCGATCAGCGCTGCAGTCATCGCCGGTTGTTTGGTCGCAATCGTAAAATGCAGTACATGTACCAACATGAAACCCGTTGAATAATTCAGGCTGTAGAGAACCGCATACCCAAACGGGGCAAGCGCTAATTTACTGAACAGAATTTTTATCGTTGCCATGAAGCCGACGATAAAGCCTGCGCCGAGCGCCGAGCGCAGCATCGCCATCCATTCACTGCGATTATTGGTCACATAATGTTCACCGCTTTTCCCGGCGCGTTCGGTCACTTGCAGCGATAGTAATTCGGTATTCGTTTGCATCAGGTCGGTCAGGCTGTGACGTTTGTTGTCGGCACTGACGAGCTCTTTGAATAAGCGTATGGCTATTGAGGACACTTCGTTGGCGTCCGTGCTGTCGAGTAAATCCAGCAGACTGCGTAACCTGTGCATGCTTTGCGTCAGGCGCAACAGTAAGCGGGTCAGGCTGACAGAAACCCCTGCGACAGCTGCAGTTTTCCGTATCCGGTTGACGATATCATCACACTGCGACAATAAGACTTCGATATGTTTATTGTCTTCACGTGCCGTTGTGCAGTCGTTTAACCACGTGCGATAGCTGATCACGTAATTATTGATCTCATCATTTTGCCGGAGAAACGGCGACTCGAATCTTTCGATCTCAGGATAATTACGTACCAGCTCTGCTTCCAGTCCGATATTGGTTATCCGGTATGACAATACCTGTACGGCGCTCAAAATTTCGTTGGTCAACGCCGCATGTGCTTGTCGTGCCTTCGAGGTACGAAAACCGATACTGTCGATCAGATCTTGCCAGGTATTTTCATCC
Source organism: Undibacterium sp. FT79W (assembly GCF_014284215.1). NCBI lineage: Bacteria > Pseudomonadati > Pseudomonadota > Betaproteobacteria > Burkholderiales > Oxalobacteraceae > Undibacterium > Undibacterium sp. FT79W. The sequence goes on from NZ_JACOGB010000011.1 coordinate 44,425, forward strand.
AACTCGTTGACCCAGATGTGATCGGAAGGATGATCAAAGATTTGCCCGAAAATGTCTTTCACATAATCATTGTTGACTAATGGCGGAAGAAATTTATTGATCAATCTTTGCCAGGCGGCGCCCCAGAAGCCGTTGTTCAAGGTGATGCCGGTGTCCGTCAGTAAATGGACCAGAGTGCGGGTGCTGATGACTTGTAGCACGTATTCGCGCAGCGCCTTGCGCCATGCCGGATGCTGGCGTAACACAAAGCACAGCGCGCGTATGTTATCGGTGGCTCTTTGCTTGTCGGTTGCTTGCCGTGGCCGTATTTGTGCCACTAAGCGGCGCAGCGGGCTGATGTCGTTATATGCAGGTGTTAATGCAAGGCTGGACTTTATGTCTGCCAGAATCATATCGAAAGACATGTGATTCTCCTTAATTTTTTTGCTGACAACTTGTAGCGTACTTTGCACGATTTGTCATGTTGCCGGGTTCATCTCTTGCTATTCGCGATGAACGCAGGGCTATGGAGGAGGAAGATGCTGGTGCCGGCTGCTGGTTCAATACTTGAATGAACCGGCTTTACCTGTGAGGTGTGACAGGATAGACCGGGAAAAACCAAGAAAAGTTCCATTTTTTGTGTGAGTCACAGGCATTTGCATGCAAATGGTTGCAAACTAGTCTAAAGTAATGCCGTGTTCGTAACTAAGGTTTCGTGTTGGATAATTTATTGTTAGTGATAGCTGCGCTGTTACTGGTGTTGTTAAACGGTTTTTTTGTGGCAGCCGAATTTGGACTGGTGAAGTTGCGCCAGACCCGAATTCGCAGTATTGCCAAATCTTCGGGCTTGCGTGGCAAATTATTAGTCACGGTACATCAGCATCTCGATACTTATCTTTCTGCCTGCCAGCTTGGTATTACGCTCGCCTCACTCGGGTTGGGCTGGATAGGCGAACCTGCGTTTGCAAATTTATTGCAACCTTTGTTCCACGTTTTGGGCGTGACTTCGGTTGAAATTATTCACGGTGTTTCCTTCTTTTTTGCTTTTTTCGTCATTTCTTTCCTGCATATTGTGGTGGGCGAACTGGCGCCGAAATCGATGGCAATTCGTATGCCAGAAAAAGTGTCTTTGTGGACGGCTCCCGCTTTATATGCATTCTACTGGCTGATGTATCCGGTGATCTGGGTGCTCAACAGCAGTGCGAATCTGGTACTGAAATGGGTGGGGCTGGATGTTGCGCATGGCAGTGATAGCCATTATTCACCGGAAGAACTGAAGCTGATTTTGCGCGGCAGTCATGGCGGCAGCAAAGAAATACGCGATGAATGGAGCATCATGGCGCAGGTGCTCGATTTCGGCGGGTTGGAAATTTCTGATCTGATGCGCCCGATCAATGAAGTGGTGGCGATGTACAAAAGCGCCAGCCTGGAAGAAAACATGGAGACGGCAGCACGTAACCGTTTCAGCCGCTATCCGTATTTTGATGAAGATGAAAAAACGGTACTGGGTATGTTGCATCTGAAGGATTTATTTCTGGCGCAGCAATCCGGCAAACCGCTGGATGATCTGAGTAAACATTTGCGTCAGGTAGAATTTGTGCCGCCGAATATGCCAGCTCTGGAGCTGTTCCGTCGCTTTCGTAAAGGCGCTCCCCATTTCGCGATCGTTGGACATAAAGGCAGTAAGCCAGTCGGTTTCTTAACGCTGGATAACTTGCTGGGCGCGTTGGTTGGTCAGATTCGCGATGAATTTCGGCAGAATGAAAACGACTGGACATTGCTGGATGATGGCACCCTGATAGGAAAAGGTAGCTTGCCCTTGTACACGCTGGGCATGGCATTGCGCTTTGATCTAGACAGCGATGAAGTCGAATCGATCGGTGGTTTGATCATGCAGAAATTAGGCGACTTGCCAGTCGAAGGACAGAAAGTGGAGTTCGACCGTTTTGACGCCGTGGTTAAAAAGATGAATGGCCCACGCATCGTTCTGGTCAGGATTTACCCCAAAAAAGAGGCTGCCGTATCGTGATACGCGTCGCATCAGCAGGTTGTGACTTGCTGATGCGAAGTCGGATAAAGTAGAAATTCAGTCGCCGAGACAGATATTCAGGTCGCGCGCAGTCTGCACAATATCACCATTCAGCGGCACACTTTTCATCCGTCCTGCCACTTCTTCCAGTGCGACATAATTCACATCCGGATATGCCAGTGCCACCATGATGCCGGAATGCCCTTCATTTAATGCCCGGACTGCGGCAGCACCAAAGCGCATCGCAGAAACGCGGTCGAAGGCACTCGGACTACCGCCTCGTAACAGATGACCGAGCACGACGGCGCGGGCTTCTTTCCCGGTTTTTCTCTGTAATTCTTGCGCCAGGTTTTCGCCTATGCCACCCAGTCTTTCCACATAGCCGGCTCCGGCTTTTTCATGCAGTACGCGTTCGCCACCCAATGGGTTCGCACCTTCGGCCACGATAACGATGGAATAGTGATGACCGGCGCGGTCTCTGGCGATCAGGTGGGCCGTCAGTTTTTCAATATCGTACGGAATTTCCGGTATCAGGATAGCGTGCGCATTTGCAGAAATGCCGGTATGCAATGCGATCCAGCCGGCATAACGTCCCATGACCTCGACCACCATAATCCGTTGATGACTACTGGCAGTACTGTGCAGTCTATCCGTGCATTCGGTTGCAAAGGCGACGGCGGTGTCAAAGCCAAATGTGGTAAAGGTTTTATCCAGATCGTTATCGATGGTTTTTGGAATGCCAACGACGCGCATTCCTTGCTGATGAAGCACATTGGCAATCGTTAATGTGCCGTCGCCGCCGATGCAGACTAAGGCATTAATATCCATTGCCTTCAGCGCTGCGTGTATTTCCCCGCTGCGGTCGGTTTCTGTCACACTGCCGTCTGGCATGGTGGTGGCGAACTTAAGAGGATTCCCATGATTGGTGGTTCCCAGTATTGTTCCGCCAAGGTGACCGATATGATCGACTTGTGCCATCGTCAGTCTGGTAATGCCGTCAACCGGATAGCGATCCGGTCGTAATATGCCATTGAAGCCTTCGCGGATACCGAAGCATTCCCAGCCGCGTTTTTCAGCGGCAAAAACGACAGAACGTATGACCGCGTTTAAACCCGGGGCATCGCCACCGCCTGTGCTGATGGCAATACGTCGTATAGGATGTGACATGAATTTCCTCTGTGATACCAATAAAGCGGATCAGATTGTGCTCAGGTCACTATTTGCCTCTGATTGATCCCAGCAAAGCTGCTTGCGCATCAAGTTGTCGGGCCACATTGCCGCAGACCAGATCACATAAGTCATAGACGGATTGATCGGCGATCTGGTAGAACACCGTTGTACCACGACTCTGACGTTCAACCAGTCCGTGTTTTGCCAGCGTCGATAAATGGCGTGAGGCATTCGCCTGAGAGCATTGGCAGCGTTCAGCCAGTTCACCAACATTCAGTTCGCCATCGCGCAGACAATTCAGAATGCGCAAACGCGTTGGCTCTGCCAACGCTGAGAAATACTGCGCGACTTGCGTCAACGCCTGATCTGACAAGCCTTCCATCACAGTAGCAAGCTCCGCTTCTAAAGCGACAATCATACCATTTCAATGCGCGATGCTGGTGTCCTTCAAGAGAAGCGGATGCCAGCGCCAACTCTTAGAGTTCAGCACGACAGCACAATGCCGCGGTCATTCCAAGCTGTCAGGCTGTTAAAATAGCCTGACTCATACTTTTCATCTGCAACATGTGCGCAACCCCAATTACTGTGAACGTTCCGGTCGAACAACTGTGTGTCGGCTTATATGTTCATCTCGATATTTCCTGGCTTGATCATTCCTTTGCGTTGAACAGTTTTAAGATAAAAAACGAACAGGAAATTCTGGCACTTCGCCAGTTAGGTTTGAAAACGATCAGGGTGAATCCGTCCAAGTCGGATTGTCGTCCTCTGCCACCGCCATCGGCCAACGCACCCGTTGCAGAAGTAGCCCTGCCGACGCCTGAGGAACTTGAGAAAATCAAAGAAAAGCGTGCGCGTATTGATCGTCTTCTGAAAGAGCGCAATGCTATTGCTGAGTGTGAAAAGGAATTGCTGAAAGCAGCGGGAACTTTAAAAAATATTACGAAGAACCTGTTTGCACGTCCGCAGGAATCCGTCAGGCAAGCCGAAGAGCTGGTGCAGCAGATGCTGGAATCTCTGCTCGTTGATAAGGATATCGCGATCCATCTGATGAATGACAAAATTGCTGGTGAAGAGGCTTATTACCATTCGCTGAATGTGACTGTGCTGACGATGATGCTGGCGAAAGAACTCGCTTTTTCCGCCGATGATATCAAGTTGATGGGTATGGGATGCCTGTTTCACGACATAGGAAAAATGGAGATTCCTGACCGGATTGTTAACAAGACATTTGAACTGACGCGTGCTGAGCAGAATTTATTGCGACAGCATGTTTTTTATGGTCAGCAAATTGCTGAAAAATTACATTTGCCAAAACAGGTGCTGGATATTATCAATCAGCATCACGAACATATGGATGGAAGCGGTTATCCGGGTGCTTTGCCGGGCGATAAAATTTCCCCGCTGGCGCGTATTGTGACGATAACGAATGCTTACGATAATTTGTGTAATTGCCCTAATCCTGCAGATTCCATGAGCCCTTACGAGGCGATGGCGCATATGTTCGGTCATCTGCGCAAGCAGTTTGACCCTGCTGCCTTGAATCTGTTTATCCGCAGTATGGGTATTTATCCTCCCGGAACGATAGTCCGGTTATCTGATGGCACTTACGGTATGGTCGTTGCTGTCAATTCTGGTAAGCCCTTACGTCCCAGTGTATTGATCTATGATCCGAGTGTCCCTAAATCGGAGGCGATTATTCTTGATCTGGTTCATGAGCCGGTTATCGAGATTGAGGCCAGTCTCAAACCCGCGCAGCTTGCACCTGAAATATACGAATATCTGAGCCCACGCAAACGCATGACTTATTTCTTCGATACCCAGAAAAACGCCAGACAGTCATCCTGATAGGTCTGTCAGACGAGACTGATTTTCGATCGCTCACAGCGCAGCAAGAGCGGCAAATTTATCCGGATAAAGACATGACCAGTTATCTGCATGCGACTGCGCGGCAACGCATAAACGGCATCGTTGAACATTTTCAAGAATTGCTACCCGCATCACCTGCATGGGGTAGTCCGCATTTGCCACACCTGAATACTCCGGTTGCATTCGATGATGGCGTCATCATCGGCTATGGCTACCTGTGCGGAAAAATGGTGTTCGCTGCTGTGCAGGATGGCAATTTCATGGGCGGTGCGATAGGCGAAGTTCATGGCGCCAAATTAGTTGGCTTATTGCGCAAAGCGCTACTGGAAAAACCGACGGCAGTGATACTTCTGGCAGAGTCTGGCGGCGTGCGCTTACAAGAAGCCAACGCGGGTTTGATCGCAGTTTCTGAGCTGATGCGGGCAGTATTGGCGGTGCGTGCAGCCGGTATTCCTGTAATCGTACTCAATGGAGGCCTGCATGGCTGTTTTGGCGGTATGGGCATCGTCGCCAATTGCTCGGATACTCTCGTCATGTCGACCGAGGCGCGGTTGGGAATGTCCGGGCCCAGAGTCATTGAAACTGTGCATGGTGTTGAGGAATTTGACTCCAGAGATCGTGCGTTGGTATGGCAAGTCAGCGGCGGCGAACATCGCTATCGTAGTGGCGATTGCCAGATGTTGGTGGAAGATACGATTGCTGCATTTAAAGCAGCGGCGGTGCAGGCACTGACGGTCACCAGGCAGACAGTATCGGGCTTCAGCTCACTTGAAGCCGAACATGCAATGTTGACGCAGCGCTTAGCGACATTCCCACCAGCGACTGGCGATACTGGTTACGCTGATACTTGCAGAGCCGGGAAGCCTGAGCCGGAATGGGGTCATCTGGCGGCACAGCTTTTTCCTAAGGGATATGACATCGCCGAAGAAAACTCAGTGTTATCAGGCACTGCGCAAATGAATAGCGCAACCGTCAGCGTTATCGGTACGACAAATCACACCGAAATCGGAGTGGAAATCGCTCTGAAGCAGGCACAACTGGTGTTGATGACGATGCGTGATTATCCGGAGCGACCGATTTTGTTGCTGGTCGATACGACGGGGCAGCGTTTGCGCCGCAGGGATGAAATGCTGGGAATGCAACGATATATGGCGCATCTGGGAAAATGTATAGAATCAGCGCGGCGAAACGGACATAAGATCGTCGCTTTGGTCTATGGGCAGGCCTTATCCGGAGGTTTTGTCAGTAGCGGTATGATGGCAGATGCTTGCTACGCACTACCTTCGTCAATAATCAGAGTCATGGATTTATCTGCCATGGCGCGCATTATGAAAATTCCACTGGAAACGCTCGCTGGACTTGCGCAATCTCATCCGGTTTTTGCGCCCGGCCCTGAAAACTATCTGCGCATGGGCGGCATACAGAAAATTTGGAAAAATAATCTGGCATCTTGTCTGATGACCGCATTCGCAGATATTTCCAATGAAGATTTACGTATGTCGCACGGCGCCGCACGAGGTGGGCGTGTTATGGCACAAAAAGTCGTTGATGCCGTATTATTTGCAGATATTAAACGTTAAGGCAGTATTGAAGTGGATCAGATTGAACAATTTCAGCGTCACGATCTGGTGTGGTTATCTGATCAGGCATGGAGCGACATTTTTTCCAGGCAAACGCAAAATAGCGAGGGTTTGCAACGCTGGCAACGTGAGGAGTGGCCTGCTGTGGTGTTGCGCCGGGATGCGGAAGCCGGCGATGATGAAGTCTGTATAGGATTTGATCTGTCGCTGACGGATGGGCGTAAGCCATACATATTTGCCAGAACCAGAGTCGAGTACATCATAGAGCATCAGTCGAGCTTATCGCTGAGCACGGTAATTCCAGTGGCGCCTGTTGCCTGGCAAACAGCTTTACGAGAGCTGAATCTGGAGGCAACGGCTGCCGGTGTGCGCTTACGCGTATATGGTGCACTCGCGTTGCAGTTTTTGACGGGATTAAATTATCTCGATACGAATTCCAGAATTGACATCCTGTTTCGTCCGCAGGATCACAAACATCTTGTTGCCGGACTGACTTTATTGCAGCGTTATCGTGAACAAATGCCGCTGGATGGTGAAGTCATCTTTCCACGTGGGCAGGCAGTCAGTTGGAAGGAATGGTTATTATCCGACTCGGTGCCGGACGCTGCGCAGGATCAGCTTGTTCTGGTGAAAGACATGTATCAGGCCCGGCTACTTCCCAAACATGTGCTGACAGAAAGTCTGCATGAAACTTAGCCTTGCCGGAATGGCAAAATACAGACATGTTCAAAGCGAAGACTGATTCGGTTTCAAATGCCCTCATCACTCGACGAGTTGATTACCTGGATCAGTCCGGACAGCTTATTTCAACGCACCTGCAGTTTAGTAACGACGGCGTGGCTGAGCAGAACCTGAGCCGCTGTGTTTTTCAATATGGCGGAAAGTGATGCGGCCTTTAGTCAAATCATAAGGCGACATTTCCAGCGTGACTTTATCTCCCGCAAGAATGCGGATGTGATGCTGACGCATTTTTCCTGAGGTGTAGGCGATCAGTTGATGTCCATTTTCCAAATTCACTCTGAAGCGGGAGTCCGGTAAAACTTCTTCAACCAGGCCGTTCATTTCTAACAGTTCTTCTTTTGCCATTGTGGGTTCACATTCATATTAATGATTAGGTACCGTCGCTGTTGCGGCAGTTGATATAGTCCTGCAATGACATTCATTGCAGGAGCTGGCGTTACTTATTGTTCGTACAGCGTATCCGCTGCATTAAAGAGAAAAAGATCGTTATGCGAGCCATACTTGTATGGCATTTACGTCAGAGCGTAAAGACATATCCGGAAAATCAGCACAGGCAAGAGCCACCAATTGACGCAAAGTACTACGCTGACGGAAGAGGATAACGGATGCCGGAAAATTTGTTTGATAATTGGACTAACTCACTTTAACGGGAGATTATACCCTGATTAGGTGGTCGTAGTCGTTTCTTAGGTCTGTCTTACCATAATCACTATCCATGTTTGTTTTTTACAGACGGGTTCTGAGAGTAATAATTCGTATTAACTTTGTAAACCGGTCATGCAAAATACTGCCGTCCATGAAAAGGAAGCTGGAACATTCAAAGCAAGTTCAAGGTTCAAATAATCTGAGACTTTATTGTATTTTCTGTGCGTAGTGATAGACACTCAGGTTGATCCACAATATAAACAAATCAACGCCAAGCGAGAGATATGCGACACATATTGATCCCTGACTCCAGCAATAGGCAATACGACTGTGTAGCGCACCTGCATGGATGTTCGGTCAGCAGACAATGTTCCGACCGAAATCCACACATTGCGTTGTCTCGATGCAAATGTGGAATCAGGGTCAAGGAGTAGAGCGGGATTTTCCTGAAAGGAAGTATTCAGTACACGCGATAGGTGCACCAGCACCGATGGTTGGGTTCGGCGTAGCAGTCGATTGGGGAAAGCGACTTCACCGAACCAGTCAATTCGCCAAAAATTTTCATCCTTCGGAAAGGCAAAAATTGATGGCAAGTGATTGTTATTGAAACAGTTTTTCGAAAAGTCCACCAAAATCGTTAATTGACTTATCTCGTCAGTATCTGATTTGTCTCACCACTTACTGATCTTTCACATCCGTTCCTACGCCATGCGCTTGCTGGTCTGCGTGATAGCTGGAACGCACCATGGCGCCGACGGCGGCGTGGGCGAAGCCCATTTTGTAGGCTTCTTCTTCATACATTTTGAAGACGTCAGGATGCACATAACGGCGCACCGGCAGATGATGCCCGCTTGGTGCCAGATATTGGCCTATGGTCAGCATATCGACATTGTGGGCGCGCATATCGCGCATCACTTGCAGCACTTCTTCATCGGTTTCACCGAGGCCAACCATGATGCCGGATTTGGTCGGCGTGTTCGGATGTTGTTCCTTGAAACGCTTGAGTAAGCTCAGTGAATATTCGTAATCTGAACCGGGGCGCGCTTCTTTGTAGAGGCGTGGTGCTGTTTCCAGATTGTGGTTCATCACGTCAGGTGGTGCCAGGTTCAGAATTTCCAGTGCACGATCCATGCGGCCACGGAAATCCGGCGTCAGAATTTCTATGCGCGTGGCTGGCGACAATTCGCGGATCTTACTAATGCATTCGGCAAAGTGAGCAGCGCCGCCGTCGCGCAGATCGTCACGATCAACCGAGGTAATGACAACATAACTGAGTTTGAGATCGGCAATGGTTTTAGCCAGATTCAACGGTTCATTGACGTCGAGCGGGTCCGGGCGGCCATGACCGACATCGCAGAACGGGCAACGGCGTGTGCACTTGTCGCCCATGATCATGAAGGTTGCCGTGCCTTTGCCGAAGCATTCGCCGATGTTCGGGCAGGAAGCTTCCTCGCAGACCGTGACCAGTTTGCTGGCGCGCAGAATATCTTTGATTTCGTAGAAGCGGGTTGTCGGTGAGCCAGCTTTAACGCGTATCCAGTCAGGCTTAGGCAAACGTTCCATCGGCACAATCTTGATAGGAATGCGCGCAGTCTTGCTGGCACCTTTCTGTTTTTCAGTCGGATCGTAAGCAGCAGTCGTGGTGGCGGGGGATGCAGGTGTGTTGTCGGTTGTCATGATACGGATCGGTTCAGAAAATCAGAAAGCGTTTATTGAGTAACAGTCAAAAGGTGCTGCAAATGTTGTGCGAGTGTCGTCTGTACGTCGGCCAGCGGAACGCTGACTCCCAGCGTTTTCATATCCACCGTTGCCAGTCCCGCATAGCCGCAGGGATTGATCCAAGAAAATGGTGTCAGATCCATAGCCACATTCAGCGAAACCCCGTGATAAGTGCAGCCATTGCCGCGCACTTTGAGTCCCAGCGCGGCGATTTTGGCGCCTTTGTACTGACCATCGCTGACATAAATGCCAGGCGCGCCGGCTTTGCGTTCGCCGGCGAGATTATACGCTGCCAGCGTATCGATAACGGCCTGTTCTATCTTGTGCACAAATTCACGCGCAAACAAGCGCGCTTTCGGGTGGCTGCGTCGCAGATCCATCATCAGATAAATCACAACCTGGCCCGGACCATGATAAGTGACTTCGCCGCCACGATCGGTCTGCACAACCGGAATATCATGCGCCGCCAATACATGCGACTGATCTGCGCCGAGCCCGAGTGTGAATACAGGAGGATGTTCAACGATCCAGAACTCATCCGGCGTCTGCGCATCGCGCGCATCGGTGAACGCACGCATCGCATCAAAAGTGAGCTGATAAGATTCAACGCCGCGATGGATGACGCGAGGGGAGATGGAATTAGACAGAGCTGCTTGCATAGAACGCTAGTGTAACATCGCTGCGGGACGAATTCTGCTTTTAGCGCCGCCAGCAAGTGCGGCATGTATTGCGTGGCGCCGCTTGCCGAGGAGTCTCAGTGAGCGCGTTTCGACAAGTTAATGCGTTCCCAAAAAAATAAAGATCACGCGGATATCCCGGTGATCTTTATGCTGAAACACTGGCTACGTTGATCAGGCAAAAACGTGGCTGATTTTTTGCGTCAGTTTTTGCCATTGGAACGGGAATCCTGCATTTTTTGCTGACGCATGTTGTGGCTGGGTTGCTGCCACGGATGCGATGCTGCTATTTTGCTGATCGGCTTCAATCACTACCAGACGGTGAGCAGGTACCGTTACGGATTCGCCAGCGCTCAGCCAGAAATCTTCGTCTTCACCGGCAATCGTCAGCCAGACACGACCAGCTGTAACGGTGAATGTTTGCGCTTGTTCACTTTGGCCTGAAACGGTGTCGCCCGCGGTGATAGTGAATGATGGTTTTGCGAAATTAATTGTCATTTCCAGACTCCTTGCGATATCTGCATAAAGTTAAATATGCAGCAATTTATCTCTGAAAAGACCAATCCTGCATTACGATGTCAGAATTGTAGTCGTTGGAAAGTAAGATGTAAAACGAGTAATTTTGTCTTTCCTTGCTAATTAAATTCACAGTAATATGCGTTATCGAAATAGGAGATATAAGCCAAATGGATTTCCGCCGTCTGCCGAATCTTGCTGCTTTGCGTGCGTTTGAAGCAGCTTCCCGTCATGAAAATTTCTCGCGTGCTGCTGACGAAATTCATCTGACCCACGGCGCGATCAGTCATCAGGTCAGGGCGCTGGAAGAAGAGCTCGGCGTGGAGTTATTCGTCAGAAATGGCAAGCGCATTCGCATTACGCCGGATGGTGAGCGTTTTGCCAGCGCGATCCGGCGTTCCTTGCAAGAGCTGGCGGATGCGGCGGATCTGCTGCGGGATCGCAACAAGCAAAAACGCTTGGGCATCACATCGCTGCCTTCATTCGCTGCCCGCTGGTTGTCGCCGCGTCTGGGGCGTTTCATCGAACACCACCCCGACCTGGAAGTCAGCCTGCAATCGAGTTCATCGCTGGTCGATTTCACCCGCGAGCAGGTGGATATTGCGATACGTTTTGGCCTCGGACATTATCCGGGACTCGTCAGCGAATTGCTGATGGGCGACGAATATTATCCTGTCATCAGTCCCACTTATCAGGCTGATAAAGTGCCGCAGACGCCAGCCGAGCTGGTGGGCGCGCATTTGTTGCGTTGTGACGAAGAGCCCTGGTTACCGTGGTTCCGGGCTGCCGGGCTGGACGCGGATGAACCCAGTGGCGGCCTGATTTTTCAGGATTCTTCCATGCTCGCCAGAGCGGCGGTCGATGGTCAGGGAATCGCGCTCGGCAGGCATGCGATCGTTGAATCCGATATTCAATCCGGCCTGCTGCGACGCTTGTTTGACATCAGTATTCCTTGCCCGGTCTCGTATTACCTCGTGTATCCGGCGAGTTCTATGGATAAGCCACAGGTCAGGGCATTCAGGGAGTGGTTGCTGGCAGAAGTGCGCTCGGCCAGAACCTGATTTCTTGCATACTCCCCCTTATTTTAATGAAAAAGCCCTTTATGTTCGCAGAAATAAAGGGCTTTAAAATATACTGGGGGGAGTATAGAGATGCTTATTTTTGATCTGTGACGAGATTTTTTATCTTACACAGAAATCATCGTTGATTTATTTTTCGATTGTTTCACGTCTAAGAAGTAACCAAAGCCTCCGTAAGTCACGATCCAGAAAATGGTACTCAATAGCAACGAGTAGTAAAGCGGTGCGCCAGAACTGATCACTTCGTTACCTCTAAAGATTCCAAGCCATATTCCTAACTGGTAGCCAGGTGTTCCATGCAAATAAAATAACAGGAAACCGGTAATTGCGAGTAGTTTGCCGCCATATGTGAACGGAACGTAATACGCGGCTATATTCATTCCATAGCTGATTGGTACGATCGTCAAGCCTGCCACTGCTCCAAAAATACGCCAGCGCCAGCCTTGTTTTGCGCCAATTTTTAATGACAACACGACAACTGGAATAATGATTATTAATAACGGTAATATCCACATACCCGGCTCCATCTTGGTTAAGTGATAACTTCTACGCCAGTATGCTTCACGCAATGTTACCTGGCAAGAGACTTTCGTTCGATGAGTGCCGTATTGAATTACTGCTACATACTCCCCCTCTTTTTAATAAAAATGCCCTTTATGTCCGCAGAAATAAAGGGCTTTAAAATATACTGGGGGGAGTATATTTAGTACTAAATATTGCTTACAGCACGACTTTGACCATAGGATGGCCAGACAACTCGCGGTACAGATTGTCGAGTTGTTCACGGCTGGTGGCCCAGACCGTGACCGTTAATGACAGATAGGTGCCTTTGCTGGAAGGGCGCATATCCATTTTCCCGGCGTGAAACGTCGGGTCGTGCAGTGTCACAACTTCCACGATGGTTTGCGCAAAGGCGTCGTGCATTGCACCCATGATCTTGATCGGAAAATCACTCGGATATTCGATCAGGCTCTCTTCTGGCGGGATAGGTTTCATTTCCATGATAATTCCATTTCTTCATCTTGCCGGACGGCGCTTTGCATTCCTGAGTTCATGAAGAAATGGAAATACGCTGCGCTTACGCCGCTTTGGCTAATTGATATGCGGCATACAGTTGCTTGTAGATGGGGCCTGGCAGGCCATTTCCAATAGTCTGATCGTCAAGTTTGACGACGGCAAGCACTTCTTTAGTCGCGGACGACAACATGACTTCATCTGCTGCAAATACTTCGTCACGGGTGATGCGGCAGGCTTTGAACGGGATATGGTTGGCGGCACAGATTTCTTCGATCAGCGCATAACGTATGCCTTCCAGAATCTGATTGTCTTTCGGCGGGCCCATCAGCACGCCGTCTTTCACGATCCAGACATTCGATGACGAGGCTTCGGTCAGATAGCCGTTGCGGAATTGTATAGTTTCCGTGACGCCGTTTTCAGCCGCATTTTGAGCAGCAAAGACGTTGCCAAGTAAAGAAATCGATTTGATTTCGCAGTGCAGCCAGCGCAGGTCTTCCATAGAGACGCAGGCGACGCCATGTTCACGCGCTTCGGCGGATGGCATCACGATAGGATTGGTCATGATGAACACGGTTGGTGTCACATCTTTTGGGTAAGCGTGGGCACGTTTGGCAACACCGCGCGTGATTTGCAGATAGGCCATCTGATCATCGGCTTCATGCGCATCCATGACCTTGGCGATCAGTGCCAGCCATTCTTCCTTGCTATGCGGATTGTTGATGCCGATCGCGTCGAGGCTGCGGAACAGGCGTGCCAGATGCTGGTCCGCGCGGAACATCTTGCGACCATAGACGGGAATGACTTCGTAAATACCATCGCCAAAAATAAACCCGCGATCCAGCACGGAAATTTTAGCTTCGGAGAGGGGCGTCATTGCGCCGTTCAGATAAACCAGAGGATCATTCATGATGTCAGTGCCAGTGAGAAGAAAGAACTTATTCTCACACAAATAATGCTGCCAGATTATGCAAATATCGCATACAAGGATGCCTGCGGGTTATTTGTCTGGTGCTGTATTTGCTTGAAATCAGCCTTGGCGAAGACGTAAAAAAGCCACGCAAACCGTGCGGCGAGCGTGGCGTTTTGTGGGCATGACGCGTTACGCTGGCATGCGTGTCTTCTGACTTATTTGAACATCAGGCGAATCGAATCCCACGCGCGGCCAAAGATGCTGGCCTGATCGACTTTTTCTAAAGCGAGTACCGGGAATTCGGCAATCGCTTTGCCATCGAGCATCATTTTCACGGTGCCGACCTTGCTGTTCTGGGCAATCGGTGCCACCAGCGGATCTTTGCGTTCCAGCGCCGGTTTCAGTTTGGCTGCCGAGCCTTTTGGCAGCGTCACGTACAGGTCGCGGTCGAAACCGATCTTGATCTGTGCCTGCGAACCTTTCCAGATCACCGGGGTGTCGATGGCCTGGCCTTTGGCATACAGTTTGACCGTATCGAAATTCAGGAAGCCCCAGTTCAGCAATTTCAGGCTTTCCTGTGCCCGTACCTGGTCGCTGGCGGTGCCGGTGACAACGGAAATCAGGCGGCGCTGACCCGTGCCATTCGGACGATTCGCCGAAGAGACCAGGCAATAGCCAGCCGCTTCGGTATGGCCGGTTTTCATGCCATCGACCGTTGGGTCCAGCCACAATAAACGGTTGCGGTTAGGCTGGGTGATTTTGTTATAGGTGTAGCTCTTGGTGCTGTAATAGGTTTTGTAATATTCTGGGTAATCACTAATCAGACGTGCTGCTACCGTGGAAAGATCACGTGCGGTCGCATAGTTTTCCGGGCTGGGCAAACCATGCGGATTAGCGAAGTGGCTGGATTTCATGCCTATGCGTTCTGCTTCGCGGTTCATCTGCACGACGAAGGCTTCTTCGCTGCCTGCGACGGCCTCAGCTAGCGCGACGGCAGCATCGTTACCGGATTGCACGATCAGACCATACAGCAATTCATTGATGGTGACAGGCTTGTTTGGCTCGATGAACATCTTCGAGCTGCTGGCATCGACTTTCCAGGCGCGGGTAGAGACATTCACGCTCTGATTCAGATCCAGCTTTTTCTCTTTGAGCGCAGAAAAGACCATGTAGGCTGTCATGATTTTCGTCAGTGACGCTGGTTCTATGCGCAGATCCGGGTCTTGGGCGGCGATCACCTGATTGCTGGTGGCATCCACCAGTATCCAGGATTTTGCAGCAACTGTCGGTGCTGGCAGAGTTTGTGCCATCGCCACTGACATCGTCAGCAGTGAGGCGGCAATAGTGGCAAGGAATTTTTTCATTGGATGAGACTTTAAAAAACAAAAAATAAAAGCAAAAGGGGATAAAAGCAAAAGGCTTCAACGCTCAGCAGGTTTATCCCACATGCTGGTGACCAGCTGTTTGATATGGTGCAGGCGACGATGGAAAAAATGATCGGCACCGGGAATCACGGTGACCGGAATATCTTGCGGGCGCAGCCAATCGAGTACGGCGGACAGCGGTATCGTGTCGTCCTGTTCGCCGTGGATCAGTATGGTGTTCGACGGAATCTCAGGCATTGCCCATTTACCGGCGGCGGCACCGACTAACACCAGACGTTCGGCCGGCGTGCCTGCCTGTATCAGCCTTTGTTGCAGGCAAGCCTGCACGAAGGTGCCGAAAGAAAATCCCGCCAGCGCTAATGGCAACGTGGGATAACGTGTACGCATGTGGGCCAGCAACAATGCCATGTCGTCGGTTTCGCCGATGCCTGCATCATGTGTTCCGGCAGACTGGCCGACGCCACGGAAATTCATACGCACGGCGGCATAGCCCAGGCCCGTGAAGGTGCGTGCCAGTGTTTGCGCGACTTTGTTATCCATCGTGCCGCCGTACAGCGGATGCGGATGCGCGACCAGTGCCAGACCGACAGGCGCGGCGAAAATTTCAGGATCAGGTAAATCGAGCGCGCATTGCAAAGGACCGACGGCGCCGGGCACCAGAAAATGTTCAGTTTGTGCGTTCATGCGTAAAAATCAGGTGTTCGGTAATTGCAGGCGTTTGACGATGCCGCCGCCGACCAGATCAACGTCGATGATTTCATCGATATCCGACTGATCAACGAAGGTGTACCAGGTGCCTTGCGGGTAGACTACCATCACCGGCCCTTCGTCGCAGCGATCGAGGCAACCCGCTTTATTAATGCGGATTTTGCCTTGACCATTCATATCCATTTGCTTGATGCGCCGTTTGGCGTGTTCCTGTGCGGCTTGTGCGCCGTGATCGGTGCAGCAGGGGCGACCATCGTCGCGTTGATTCATGCAGAAAAACACATGTTTTTGAAAATAGAGAGGTTCAGACATGATGAGCAATTCTTTAGCTTCAGGCAGTTAATCTGACTCCGGATGGCTATCCGGTGATAGCGGTCAGGCGAAGGGCGAACGGCTGTGCCGTCAAGCCGCTATGATACTGCAACTTGCGCAGCTGCCGGTTTGGGCTTTCGTAACAAAGTCCACAATGCCATCCAAGGCCAGCACAGTGATAAGAACTGCGCAGCACCGTTAAAGTTCAAAAATTTTCCCTGCACCCAGGTTTGCATCGTCGCGGCGAAGTAGGGATTGTCCGGTAACAGATTCAGCACCACGAGCGAAATCAGCAGCAGCAAAAATGCCAGTCGCTTTTGCGCCCGCACAGGCGCAAATGAAAAACCGTACAACATGATGGCGCTGATGAGCAAGCCGCCGATCGCGCCGGGCGTCAGCCAGGCATACGCATATTCGGGCTTGAACAGCAAAGCGCTGGCGAGTGTTTTGGCGATCAGGGTCATACTCAGCAACAGCATGCCAAGCGGGAATTTTGGTGCATGGCGATTAAATAAACTCAGACAGATCAGGATGGCACCGGTACAACCGCTGGCGGTGATGAAGGTTTCCGCCAGCAGATATTCATCTGCACTGAATTCCATGCCTTGCAGAACAAACGCGCCGATGTCGATATCCATGTCGAACAAGTCGCTCAGGTGTTGCGACAATATCGGCAGCAGTTGCCCCAGCCCGAACAGATAGGCCTGTGGATACAGTTGCGCCATCGGCCATAAACACAGCAAGACGATTTCCCAGCTCGAATCCTGATACGTCCATTGTTTGCGCAATAATTGCAGACGTCCTTTTTCCAGTATCAGCGGCGTCAATAGCGCACCTAAGATCGCCCCCATTACCGCGCCGCTGGTGTTGGTCAGAAAATCCAGCAGCGAAGTGACGCGGCTCGGCAGAAAATATTGCACCAGTTCGGCCACCGCAGAGATCAGCGCGCCGCCAAAACAGGCAATCAGCGCCGCCCACCAGCGATTGACCAGCGGGTACAGCGCAAAGACGATCAGGGTGCCAAACGGGATATAGCCAACAATATTGATACCAGCATCAAATTTGGTCCAGTAACGTGGCCATTGCCGGATCACATCAGGCAGCGCAGATAAATTATTTGCCTGCCAGCCGGTAAATGGATACCAGCTCGCATACAGAATCAGTACGGTATAGGCGAGCAGGCAGACACGGGCGAAAGGGGAGCTGTGTAAGTGGCTGACGACGTGACTGACTAAGTGACTGTCCGCACCTGCGTCTGGTGACGGAGCGTGGTTGTCCGGCAGGTGTTCGCTCATGGCGGGAGTTAATTCAGAGCCAGGCTATTGAGCCATTTCTGCATGTCGTTGATCATGGTATCGACCGCTGTTTGCATCGCCTTTGCACCGCTGGCAGCATCAGCGCTGGCAGCTGGTATCTGCAACAGAAAATTCCGCGTGCCGATGATGTTGCGTCCTTTAAGCACGATGCCGCGTGCATAAATGTGTGCATGGCTGGCGCTTGGCGTGGTGAATACCTGGGAAAATTCATCGAGCTCCAGGCGTAAGACCGGCAAACTTCCCGCGCTATCAGCGGTGTTGGTGACCACAGCGCCGCGCGAGTTCAGCACCAGCTTGATTCTTTGCGCGACTAACTGTGCGGGCGGCATACTCCAGCGCGCCTGCGCATACGGCTTCAACTGCTGTGCGTTATCGTATTGCAGGCGATACAGCATGGCATTGCTGTCGAGCGCGGCCGGTACCTGAATCTCGGCGAGGGCAATTTGCATTTTTGTATTCGGCAGCGAGACCGTATTGAACGGGCCGAAATCGTATTGCTGGCGTTGTGCCGGAGCCGTGCTGCTGCAGGCGCTCAGCAGGCTGCACCAGATCAGCAGTACGGGCAGAAAACGATAGTGAGTAAGGCGATAGAGTCGTTGCATACGATGTCCTCAGGTAGTCTTCTCTGTTATTTATTTGTGTGCGACAAAACCGGCTTCGCCGGGGCCGGGCGCGGCTGGCGGATTGCCAAACAGGATGCTTTGCGGCCTGTCGTTCAGATTTTCCGTGGTGCGGTTGAGAGAACGCAGGCTGCTGCGGGCTTCGCCGGTCAGACTCTGGATGCGAGGCAGTGTTTCCATCGTTACGCCGTTACTCAGTTGGTCTAATGCCAGATTAAAGCGGGCGATCGGGCCATCGGCCGCCTGCAATTGTGTACTGAGCTGGTTCAGATTATTGGTGAAGCGCGATGCGTCTTTCGATAACACACTGACGGTGTTCAATGTGTTCTGCGTCTGATCGATCAGCCCTGGCAATTTATCCAGACTGGGGTTGAGTTTGTTCGGCAACGCCTGCCACGCTTCTGCAGCTTTGTTGATGTTGTCGACGGCGCTGATCATGGTTTGACGATTTTTCGGATCGAGCAGGCTATTGATACGGCGGGTCAGTTCTTCGGTTTGCGTCAGAATTGCGAGCCCGCGCTCTTCCAGATTTTGCATGACACCGGGGCGCAGCGGAATCCGTTGCGTCGTACCATCCTGCGCTAAAGGGACAGAAGCGCTCGCTGTTTTGTCTTCATCGAGCTGCACAAATGCAATGCCCGTCACACCCTGATAGGCGAGAGTGGCGAAGGTGGCGTTGGTGACGGGCGTATCCGGAATCACTTCCAGACGCAGTATCAGTTGTCCCGGATTTTTATCATCAAAATCGATGTCGGTAACATTGCCGACTTTAATCCCTTTGTAGCGGACAGCCGCTTGCAGGTTGAGGCCGGAGACCGCTGATTTGGTCACGATCTCATACGGCGTGCGCTGAATTTTGTCGCGCCCCAGCCAGATCGCGATAAAAATAGCGAGTATCAATAAGGCGATGGTGAAGAATCCAGCGATTAAGGCGTGCGATCGGTTTTCCATGGCTTTCCTATGGTGTAGCGGGTGTCAGCACTTCCATGGCGCGTTTGCCGCGACCACCGAGGAAGAAGCTGCTGATGAACGGATGTTGGAAGCGTACGACTTCTTGCGGTGTGCCGACGACGATGACTTTTTTTTCAGCCAGCACCGCAATACGATTCGACAGTGCAAACAGGCTGTCGAGATCATGCGTGACCATGATGACTGTCAGGCAGAGTTGCCGGTGCAGTGACTGTATCAGTTCGACGAAACTGTCGGAACGATCCGGATCAAGTCCAGCGGTCGGCTCGTCAAGGAACAATAATTCAGGGTCGAGTGCTAAAGCGCGCGCCAGGGCGATCCGTTTGATCATGCCGCCGGATAAATCTGCCGGCATTTTCGGTGCATGTTCAAAGGCGATATTCACCATCTGCAATTTCAGATACACCAAATCGGTGATCAGCGATTCCGGCAATTTTCTGAGTTCGCGCATCGGCTGGGCGATATTGTCGAACACGCTCAGCGCCGAATACAAAGCGCCATGCTGAAACAACATGCCCGAACGTTTGCGCAGATAATCAAGATGACGACTGTCGGACACCTGCAAGTCTTCACCGAAGACTTTGATGCTGCCGCGACGTGGCGTTTCCAGCCCCAGCATCTGGCGCACGAGCACGGTTTTACCGGTACCGGAACCACCGACGATAGACAGAATCTCACCGCGCCTGACCGATAATTCCAGATTATCGTGGACGACGGCACGCCCGAACTGCGTGCGTAAGCCCTGAATTTCGATCACGTTATCGGTCGTCATCAATAGCCCACTTTGCTGAAAATAATCGCAAAAATTGCATCGGCAATGATCACGACGGTAATTGCAATCACCACGGAATTGGTGGTGCCGTGCCCCAGACTTTCCGTATTCGGTTTGATGCGCAAACCATAATGGCAGGCAATCAGCGCAATCAGGATACCGAAGGCAACACCTTTACCCAGGCCTATCCAGTAATTCAGCAGGGGCACCGCATCCGGCAATTTATAGACAAAAAATTCCGGGCTCATACCGAGTAGCGCTTGCGCTGAAATCATTCCGCCTATGAGTGCCATCACATCGGTCCAGATCACCAGCAGCGGCATGGCGATCGCCAGTGCCAGCACCTTAGGCAGGATCAGGCGGGAACCATGCGGTATGCCCATCACCAGCATTGCATCGAGCTCTTCGGTGACCCGCATGACGCCGAGCTGCGCCGTGATGGCCGAGCCTGAACGACCCGCAACCAGAATCGCCGCCAGCAACGGGCCGAGTTCGCGGATGATGCTCATGCCGAGAATATTGACGATAAATAAATCGCCGCCGAACGTCAGTAATTGTTGTGCCGACAGATAAGAAAGCACGATCCCTATCAGGATGCCGACCAGTGCGGTAATGCCCAGCGCCTGCGCACCCATGCGATACAGGTTGGCTGATAATTCTTTCCACGGGCCTCGCAGCGGGTGGCGTATAAAACCGGCCAGATCGATCATCAGTTGACCGAGCAACATGCTGAAGCCGTACAAGTGCTCAAAGAAGCCGAGCACGATCTCGCCCAACTGCATGATGCCGTAAAAGAGCGGACGTTTTGCGCTGACCAGATTGACCTGACTGGCTTCTGCGACACGCTGAAACAGACCTTCATGTACCGGCTGCAGTAACAGATGTTGTGGTTTTTTCTTGCCCCAGGCGCGCCACAATATCTGCGCACCGACATGATCGAGCGCACTGATCTGGCTTAAATCCCAGTGAATATCGTCGCGCTTTCCCTGGTTGGTCAGCTCCGTCTGCAAATCATGCAAGCGGTGACCTTCGGATAATGCGTGCACCAGCCACGCGCCAGCGACGCTAATCGTGGTCTGATCTGCATGATTGACGGTCAGGGTGGGAGGGCTAACTGAGGGCATGTCGTCAGTGTAAACGAGATAACTGTTTTGCTGCAATGAAGCAAAGCATACATTGACTGATGTTGATCTTCATTAAAAGAAATACGCCATCGGCGTCTGAGCTCGACCGCTAGCGATTACGTAAGTCAGATGCTTTGCAGACAAAACTGGTTTTATTCTGATGTGAAAATGAGCTTTAAGGGGGAGTATATTCAAAAATTACGCTATTCTCAGCATAAACATTGGGCTTTTAAATATACTCCACCCAGTATATTTAGTGCTCAACAAGCGCTCGCAGGCAAATAACGGCAGGATGCTGCATCGGTGTTGTCACTTGGTATAACGCTTATTTCTCTTGCCGTACCGGTGCTTTTTTATCGATCACCTCGCGGCAATCTCCCTTCAGCGTCGCATTATCGTAATCAGACCAGCCGTAACTATCGACATAGCGTGTATGCGCGACCAGTTGCGGGCTGAGGATGCTCCAGTTCAGCCTTTCGTCGGGATAGCGGATATTGCCCATGTCGAGCAAGGTGTGAAACACGTTTTCTGTTGACAGACGGAATTTCCGGTGGCGTTTGAGCTGCCGAATTTTTTCCGGGAACAATTGCTGATAGTCATCCGAATACCAGATGAAGGCCGGGATGTGAAACTCATATTGCGTATTGTGGCCGTGAAACGCCAGACCGCAACTGCCGTCATACAAGGTTTGCCCATGATCGGAGATATACATCATCGAGGTGACTTGCTGGCTGGCCTTCAGACGCTGTATGACTTCCGACAATATCCAGTCAGTGTACAAAATTGAATTGTCATAGCTGTTGTTGAGTGCCGGTTTATTCTTCAGGTCGGTATAGGCGGGGTTATCGACCCCGAACAGCGACGGCTTCCAGTGGTCGTATTCTTTCGGGTGGCGATGGCTGTAATTCCAGTGGTTCCCCAGCGTATGTAAGACGATCAGTTTTTTCGGCGCGGCATCGTTCAGCGCGCGGCTCATGGGATCCAGCAGGATGTCGTCGAAACTGGAATTATTGGTAAAGCCACCGAGATTCAGAAATTGGGTAGCATCGGCTTCTTTCGCGAACACTGAGATCGGCGTGTCGAACTGACCAAAGCTCATCTGGTTCGATATCCAGAAGGTTTTAAATCCCGCTTCTTTAAATGCAGACAGAAAGGATTTTTCAGAGAAACCGGCCTTCAGGCTTTGTGCCGCCGGTTTGCGCGACACAATAACAGGTACCGACAGGCGGGTCGCAGCAACGGCGGTAATCATGTCGCTGAAGCTGACCAGATTGTCTTCCAGTGATAACAAGGGATTCGTTTCACGTTCGTAACCATTCAGGCTCCAACGGTCGTAGCGCGATGATTCTCCAAGCACTACGACGATAGTTTGCGCTAACTTTTGATCGCCTTCGAGGGTGGCGTTGAAGCGGAAGTTGCGGCTTTTTTCAGACAGCTTCGATAAATATCCACGTTCGCTCCAGAAGTCAGCGATGCGCACCGCGAGGCCGAATGGCCAGGTACTTGTGAAGACATCCTCGTCGTAACGTATTTGAGCCCAGGACGGTAGCGGGCCAAGGGCGTGGCTTAATTTCTGTCGTTGATGCTCCAGCCAAACCAGTGGAATCACTTTGCCCATCGGCTTGGTACTGGCGACCGAAACGGGCTCATCGTCGCTGTCGTCGTCGCTATGGCTACTTGCGGCTGAGGCTGGTGGTGCAGTGACGCCAACATATTCGCCGTAACCCCAGATGCAGAACCCCATCGCCACCATACTGATCAACGCCCAGCGGCTTGGATGTTGCCAGTGCAGCGCCGGCGTGTTCAGCGCAATTTTCAGCAGGCTCCACCACCACGCTGTAATCATCAACGTCAGAAACAGCAGTAGCCAGATTTTTTGCCCCAGAAATTCAATCGCTTCTTTGGGGCTGGTCTCCAGCAGTATGCCCAGGTGATGAGTCGAAATGCTCTGCCCGAAATACAGGCGCAGATAAATTTCTATGGGTATCGCCAGCATTGCCGGCAGTAACAGGAAATGAAACCAGCGCGGATGCTTGAACACCGCCCATAGTATTGGCCAGCAGATGACCTCCATCGCCAGCAGCTGCCAGCCTTTTTCTACCGGCTTTCCCAGCATCAGCGAAAAAAATGGAATCGCTGAGAGCAGCAGATAACTTAATAACAGAAAGAGAGGGCTTGGGCGTAATAAAGAGCGCATCAGGATAGTGGCAGGCTGGCTTGCGGTTGTTGCAGTGTGACGGATACGTCGCCGTTTACCGCAACATAGGATGGTCACTAAAAGAGTTCAGGTCGACAATATAAATGATTTGCAAAAATACGGGGCGCTGCTGATGGCGGCCATTAGCGAAATCACTTCAACATACTGCATTAATTTAAACAAAATTAAATAAAAAGCATGGGAACCTTGATTTTTCAAGGAAATTTCCTACCTGACTTGCCATATTGAAGCAGTTGGAGCAGTCTGCTTCGCAACGAAAAACGTTGACATAGCTGGATCAGGCGACATAAAATTGCGAGTTCTCGATTTTGGGTTTGCAGTTTTCAACATGTTTCTAGCTGTTTTTTGCGAAAAAATATGCTTAAAAAGCAGGCAGATATTGGGCTCGTCTGAATAATTCGGACGTAAAAAAATGATTTTTAGTTCCCGGGCAACCGTTTCCGGGTTTGTGTTTAACGTTGTATTTTGTTGGATTAAAAACGATGCCAACCATCAATCAACTGATTCGCCAACCACGTGTTTCTGCAGTGGTTAAGAGCAAATCGCCGGCGCTGGAAAACAGCCCGCAGAAACGTGGCGTTTGCACCCGCGTTTATACTACAACTCCAAAAAAGCCTAACTCGGCTTTGCGTAAAGTTGCCAAAGTTCGCCTGACTAATGGTTTCGAAGTTATTTCGTACATTGGCGGTGAAGGCCATAACTTGCAAGAACATAGCGTAGTCCTGCTGCGCGGTGGTCGTGTAAAGGATTTGCCAGGTGTTCGTTACCATATGGTTCGCGGTGCTTTGGATACACAAGGCGTTAAAGACCGTAAGCAAGCTCGTTCCAAATATGGTTCTAAGCGCGCTAAGGCAGTGAAGAAGTAATTATCTCGTAATTTAATCTCCGTAAAGTATTACGGATCAGTGTCGGTTCGGAATGAGCCGAGTAAGTGACTGGTTATGATGGCCTGTCGCGAGTGTCAGGTGAATTGTTGCCCGATGCTCAACTGAAGATTGAAAGGAATTGAAATGCCACGTCGTCGTGAGGTCCCGAAACGGGACGTATTGCCAGATCCAAAATTTGGTAATGTTGAAGTAGCAAAATTTGTTAACGTATTGATGTTGTCTGGCAAGAAGTCTGTTGCTGAAGGCATCATCTACGGTGCGTTTGATCACATCCAGCAAAAATCTGGTAAAGATCCTCTGGAAGTGTTTGCATTGGCAATTAACAACGCCAAGCCACTGGTTGAAGTAAAATCCCGCCGTGTTGGTGGCGCGAACTATCAGGTGCCTGTTGAAGTGCGTCCAGTTCGTCGTCTGGCTTTGTCTATGCGTTGGTTGCGTGAAGCTGCAAACAAGCGTAGTGAAAAGTCCATGCCACAACGTTTGGGTGGTGAGTTGTTAGAAGCCGCAGAAGGCCGCGGCGGTGCAATGAAGAAGCGTGACGAAGTTCATCGTATGGCTGAAGCCAACAAGGCCTTCTCTCACTTCCGCTTCTAAGAGTAAGAGTAAGGAGCCTTTGTATGATGATTATGCAATGGTTCTGGCAAGTATTTTGAATCAGGCCGGGCGCGATTTTCACAAAAAATTGCGCTCGGTTTTGTCCATTAAAAGATTTAGGATTATCTATGGCCCGTAAGACCCCCATTGAGCGCTACCGCAATATCGGTATCTCGGCTCACATTGATGCAGGTAAAACGACGACGACAGAACGTGTTCTGTTCTACACCGGTGTCAACCACAAAATCGGTGAAGTACATGATGGCGCTGCTACCATGGACTGGATGGAACAAGAGCAAGAGCGCGGTATTACTATTACTTCCGCAGCGACAACTTGCTTCTGGAGCGGTATGGCGAACAATTTCGCTCCGCACCATATCAATATTATCGATACACCAGGTCACGTTGACTTCACTATTGAAGTTGAGCGTTCTATGCGTGTTCTCGATGGCGCCTGCATGGTTTACTGTGCGGTAGGCGGCGTTCAGCCTCAGTCTGAAACTGTATGGCGTCAGGCTAATAAGTACAAAGTTCCTCGTCTGGCATTCGTCAACAAGATGGACCGTACTGGCGCGAACTTCTTCAAAGTGTATGAGCAAATGCGCACACGCCTGAAGGCAAACCCAATTCCTATGCAAGTGCCTATCGGTGCTGAGGACTTGTTCGAAGGCGTTATCGATCTGGTCAAAATGAAAGCGATTATCTGGGATACAGCATCCCAAGGTATGAAGTTTGAATACGGCGAGATCCCTGCGAATTTGTTGGCTGATGCTAAGAAATGGCGCGAAAACATGGTGGAAGCAGCAGCTGAAGCCTCTGAAGAATTGATGAACAAATACCTTGAAGAAGGTGATTTGTCTGAAGCTGAAATCAAAGCGGCGATTCGTCAGCGTACTATCGCGAGTGAAATCGTTCCGATGATGTGCGGTACTGCCTTTAAAAACAAAGGCGTGCAGGCGATGTTGGATGCGGTTGTTGAATTCCTGCCATCTCCAGTGGATATTCCACCGGTACCAGGTACAAACGAAGATGAAGAGCCAGTGGTTCGTCAGGCAAAAGATGATGAAAAATTCTCTGCTTTGGCGTTCAAAATCGCAACTGATCCATTCGTTGGTCAATTGTGCTTTATCCGCTGCTACTCCGGTACTTTGAATTCTGGCGACACAGTTTATAACTCTGTCAAAGGTAAAAAAGAACGTATCGGACGTATTGTTCAGATGCATGCGAATCAGCGCGAAGAAATCAAAGAAATGCTTGCCGGTGACATCGCTGCGGTTGTTGGTCTGAAAGACACAACAACTGGTGATACATTGTGTGATGATAAAGCGATTGTCGTTCTGGAACGCATGGTTTTCCCTGAGCCAGTTATTTCTCAGGCTGTTGAGCCAAAAACAAAGGCTGACCAAGAGAAAATGGGCTTGGCGCTGAACCGTCTGGCTGCTGAAGATCCATCTTTCCGCGTACGTACTGACGAAGAATCAGGTCAGACAATTATTGCCGGTATGGGTGAGTTGCATCTGGATATTATCGTTGATCGTATGAAGCGTGAATTCAACGTTGAAGCGACAGTAGGTAAGCCACAGGTTGCATACCGCGAAACTATTCGTAAAACTTGCGAAGAAATCGAAGGTAAATTCGTTAAGCAATCCGGTGGTCGTGGTCAGTATGGTCACGTTGTTCTGAAAATTGAACCGCAAGAACCAGGTAAAGGCTTTGAATTCGTTGACGCGATCAAAGGCGGTACCGTTCCACGTGAATACATCCCTGCGGTTGAAAAAGGTGTTCGTGAAACACTGACATCCGGTGTATTGGCTGGCTACCCAGTGGTTGACGTTAAAGTAACTCTGTTCTTCGGTTCTTACCATGACGTTGACTCCAACGAAAACGCGTTCCGTATGGCGGGTTCGATGGCATTCAAAGATGGCTGCCGTAAAGCAAGCCCAGTTATTCTGGAACCAATGATGGCTGTTGAAGTCGAAACACCTGAAGACTACGCTGGTACAGTCATGGGTGACTTGTCCTCCCGCCGTGGTATGGTTCAAGGTATGGATGAAGTTGCTGGTGGTGGTGGTAAGATCATTAAGGCTGAAGTTCCTTTGTCTGAAATGTTTGGTTATTCCACATCATTGCGTTCCGCAACACAAGGTCGCGCAACGTACTCTATGGAATTCAAGCATTATTCCGAAGCGCCGAAAAATGTTATCGACGCAATCGTGACATCCAAAGCTAAGTAATTTGTAATCTGAAAAGCCTGCTCCTTGCCTGGAGCAGGCATCTTATTGATAAATCGTTCTTTTTGAAGGAAGAATAAAATGGCAAAAGGTAAGTTCGAACGCACCAAGCCGCACGTCAACGTAGGTACAATTGGTCACGTTGATCACGGTAAAACAACATTGACAGCAGCGATTGCAACAGTATTGTCTGCAAAATTCGGTG
>NZ_JACOGB010000012.1:0-59011 GCF_014284215.1 Undibacterium sp. FT79W
TAGATTTGCGTTCAACAAAAAAGAATGCAAAACACGTTGACTGGCTGGCAAGTGCTGTTGCCGCCGGTTGTCAGGGAAGTCGCCATCTTTGGCAGGATTTAGGCTTATCTAATCGTGACGAAGTATCTGCATTACTACAAGAATATTTCGAACCACTTTACATTCTTAATATTCAGAATCTGAAATGGAAGCGCTTCATTTACACTCAATTAGGCATGCGGCTGGGTAAACCTGCATTACAACCACCGAAATGCAGGCAATGTGACCAGTTCGGGGTATGCTTTCCGCGTTTAGGATAATTACCTTTTCCTTGTAATTTGGTTCGATTTAGAGGTGATTGGGAGGTCTTGTCTTTGACTTTCACGCGTGAAACTGCTCTCTTGAGTGCAATAGAAGTTAAATCATGGAGTTATGAAATTTCTCTGACTGCGTAATAGATATATAAAGATACGATACGAACAAAAGGATATAGTAAGGACGTGCAGTACTGGATGTTGCAGTGTCCAAAGTTGACAATTACGAACGACAGCCAGCGCGTTGCTTCATTTGCAGCTGTAGAATCGGTGTGATGGAGCGGTCTACGCTACACTCCACATAGCTCAACATCATTTTGTCATATGCCTCCGCCCCTGGCACCACCTGTTCACCACGCGATGCAAGCACTTGAGGCCGGAAATGCTGGGTCGTCCAGTTCGTAACAGCTACGGCTGCGTCGTGCATAAAATCTCTACTGCAGCTCTGCCAGAATCTCGGATGTAAAACCGTTCTGTGTTAGTCGCATTGGTGGCGGAGGTGGGTCACGTGCCAAGAGTACCAGCGCTTTGTCCGTGACGCACTCTCCTCAGACTCGGCTCAGTAGAGCGGGGGGCACCTGAAGGAGTCAGACTCGCGACCTCGCAAGGGCGGCCAACGACTTTTGAGAGTTACGTCATTTGACGAACGCAAAGTTTAAGAAAAAGATCGTAATGTATTTTTTAGACAATTGAAAATCCAAACGCGGAATAGCCTTTTGGTACATAAAAATAGGAAGCATTAAAATAAAAGGGAAATTTTATTCCCCTTTTATCGTCTATCTGTCTGCACTGTCTGATCAGCAACGCATCATTTCATTCTGGTGACATCATCAAATTTTTGAAGCATCATTATTGCGTTTATTGACATCTTCTTTACGCTCTTTGCGGTCTTGTTTCAGTTCTTTTTTATCTTTGTTCAGGTCATGCTTTTCATGATTGATTTCGCGTTGTTCATGCTCACGTTTTTTCTCTAATTTCTCCGCGCCAGCAACGTTGCCATTTTTTACATCACGATCTTCTGCACGTTGATCAGCATTCCGTTCTTTACGGTCTTGAGCGATTTCTTTTTTGTCGTGATTGATATCGCGTTTATCTTTACCGATTTCACGACTCTCATGGCGAATTGCTTTGTTATCTTGCTTAACCTGATCTGTTGGTGAAGTACTAGGTGTTTGTGCAAAAGCAGAAATAGAGAAGGCAGTTGCCAATACGGCGAGGATGATTTTAGATTTCATGGTGATGGCTCCTGAAAGTGATTACTGGGCTTAAGCATCGTTAGCGTATTTGCTGAATTGCGATGTCTTGAGCAATTAACGGGTTTGAATCACAGTGGATGACAACATTATCAACGTAGTTGTAACGATATGTATTCCAGCAATGAAATATCGTCGTGTTTATAGTTCAGCATGCAAGCGGGCTGCGTAGTTTGAGAACGGGCCGCGGTCACGGTTATAGACCGGATTCGTCACATGCTGATACCTTAAGCGTATCTTCATCATGTTCCGGTGTTGATTGGTATAATTGATATCCTTTAAGTCAACGCCAATTCACATGCGTATCTCCGTCCTCTTTACTGTTCTGGCTTTGGCATCGCAATTGTCGGCCTGCAGCACCGCCAACATTTATGACTCCCTGCAAGATCATGAACACGACCGTTGCAGCGCGATGAGAGACCCTGACCGCACTGCCTGCATGAACCGCGCTTCGACCAACTACGACGATTACAAGAAGCAGCGCGACCAGGCCACTGACAAGCGCAACTAAGGTGCGTCAAGATGTCCCGACCGCTACGCATAGCGCCCGCGTGCTGCGCGCTGATCATCGGCCTGACGCTGTTCGGTACCTGTGCTACGTCACAGGCCGCCGCCGACGCACTGCCAGCCCCGGCGCAGGATGACGACACAGCCGAACGCGTGCGTGCCATCGACGCCATGCTGCAGCGTTATCTCAAGCCCGGCGTACCGGGCGCGGTGGTATTGGTAACCGACCATCGAACGCCGCTGTTCCGCAAAGCCTACGGCCTGGCCAAGGTCAGCGAAAACGTCGCGCTCGATCCCGGAATGAGCTTGCGTGTCGGCTCCATCACCAAGCAATTTACGGCAGCGGCAATCATGCTGCTGGTTGAACAAGGTAAGCTCGCACTTTCCGACAAGGTCGGGCAATACCTGCCTGCTTTCGCCGGAGCGGACAGTCCGGTCACCATCGAGCATTTGCTCACGCACACCTCCGGCATCCGGAATTACACCGAGCTGCCGCACTTCATCGAACGGATGAACTCGGATGTAAGCGTAGAGGATGGCATCGCCTTCTTCAAAGACGCCAAGCCGGAATTTGCCCCAGGTGACCGCTTCGCGTACAGTAATTCCAACTACTTCCTGCTGGGCGCCATCATCGAGCACGTGTCCGGTATGCCATACGCGGACTTCATGGCCCGCAACGTCTTCGAGCCGCTGCAACTGACGCATACCCGTATCGAGACTGCCGCCACTCCTGCCGACGTCGTCGGCTACACGCAGGAACGCCGCAAGGTGACTGTGTCGCCGGAGTACAGCATGCGCTGGCCTTACGCGGCTGGCGCGTTACGCACCAGTGTCGATGACCTGGCACTGTGGGATCAGGCTATCGTTCACGGCAAGTTGCTGAAACCCGAATCCTGGCAGCGGATGGTTACAAGTTACCGCCTGCACGGCATACGCGCGACAGGCTATGGCTACGGTTTCTTCGTCCGCAGCATACGGAACAAAGCTGCGATTGAACACGGTGGCGATATCGGCGGCTTCAGCGCCGACATGATGCGCTTCCCGCAGGAGGAAATTTTCATCACCGTGCTGGCGAATAATGACGCTGGCGATCCTACTCCAGACGAGTTGGTGGCAAAGATTGCGGCCATCGTCCTACCACGCTGAATGAGGTCATCATGATGGATTCACCTGTCTTACGTTTCTGTCTGCTGGTCGCCATGCTCGCGGCATTTCTGCAGGGCTGCACAGCACCGGAACCGGCCTCCGGCATAACGTCACTGGCGCAAGCATACCAGGGTAGGCTGCGGCTCGGCGCCGCTGTTGAGCCGGGTCAACTGAGCACGTCCGAAGGACGGTTGCTTGCAGCCCAGTTCAATAGCGTCGTGGCCGAGAACGTCATGAAGCCTTCGCGCATTCAACCCAGCGAAAACGAATTCAATTTTGCTCCGGCCGATGCGATCGTCGATTTCGCCCAACAGCACGACATGGCGGTCAGAGGCCATACTCTGCTTTGGTACAAGCGCACGCCGGACTGGTTTTGGTCTGGCAAAGACGGCCAGCCGGCGTCACGCGATCTGGTGTTGTCGCGCCTTCGGCAGCACATCGAGACAGTGGTAGGCCGCTATAAGGGAAAGATCTATACCTGGGATGTGGTCAACGAAGTCATTGATCCGGCCCAGTCTGACTGTCTGCGCCACGACCAATGGCTGCAGGTGGTCGGCCCCGACTATATCGATTGGGCCTTCCGCTACGCACATGCGGCCGATCCCAACGCGCGCTTGATAATCAACGACTACTCGACGACGCTGCCAGCAAAGCGCTTATGCCTGCAACGTGTGGTGCAAGGCTTGCTGGCGCGCGGTGTTCCTGTCCATGGCGTGGGACACCAGATGCATATTTCGATTTTCGAACCTGCGGTTGCAGAGGTAGATGAAACGCTGGTGGTATTCGCCCGCCTGGGACTGGAAAACCAAATTACCGAAATGGACATGAGCCTGTATCAACGCCATACCTACCTGCTGCCGGATTCCGTGGACCGTCTCCTGCCCGTACAGGGCCAACGCTATGAAGCGCTAATGAAAGTCTTTCTTTCCCATCCGGAACTGACGGCGGTGACATGGTGGGGTATCTCCGACGCCCATACCAGTCGTAACGCGGGCTGGGACTGGTGGCGCAGCGATGCACCCTTGCTCTTTGACAGCCAACAGCATCCAAAGCCCGCCTATTGGGGAGCATTGAAGGCCGTACAGGGCTTGTCGCCTGCGGCAAAGTAGCAAGCTCCGCAGATCAGGAAGCATGGCGGGTTGCGCAGGGTAGAAGTTACCGAAGTTGCCCGAAGGGCCAGGAGTCCTGAGCCAATCAGCAGCCGATTCGCTGCATGCCTCGATTTTCTCAGCACTCCGCCCCCATTCTCCAGTTATTCGAGGTGCCCTTAAGGATGAGTCGATGCAGAAGCAACGGAAAAAACAATTACTGATGAATGCCGCCTTACGATTGGCGCGCCTGTATTGCGGGTTAATTTTTTTGCGGCTGGCAGGGTTTGAACTGGAATGGCTGGTCTAGATTAACGGAGTACTAGTGGACGGCATTGACCCGGAATGTGCGGTATGCTTTGAACGACTTCCGCTTGCCGCGACAAAGCGTGAGCCCTCTGGGCGAGAAAGATGCTATTCTAGCCACAAATGGCCAGGTTCGGCCAAGAACAGACATCACAATACTTGCACTAGACGGGAAGTTTCGGAGAAGATGAGTATATGGACAACTTGTGGAACCAAGAAGTTACGAAACAGCTTATTTTTGACATTTATGGAAAAGACCAAATGCTGTTGGCCAGAGATAGCTTGGTATCTGTGGTGGAAAGAGCCGACTTTGCGTCGTTTCATATACACGAAGTGACTTTGCGTTGGGACCAGCATATTGGTGAGGTTCGTGACCTCAAAATGGGTGAGGTGCTAGCGCCCACATGTGATGACCGCAAAACCCGATATGCCAGTAGATTTCACGAAATCGGTGCGCATGTGCAAGCTTGTGTGCAGTCTCTTCACTCGTTCCCAGATATACTCAGCCATGCTTTGTATTATGGATTAGCTTTGGATAAAAAATTCAAGTTGAATGAAAGAGATATTAGTCATAAAGCAGTCGCAAAAAAAGCTTGCGCTGGACCAATCACTAGAGGCCCTCCATAAGATTTTCAATTTAATGGTCACTGAGGGAGAATTTAATTATCTTACTGCGCTTGATAACCACGGAAAGCACAGAAGCATAGTCAAAAGTGCAGTATGGTTTCATCTCAACCCTGATCCTAAGAGGGTTTCTCTGGAATTTCTTGGTTTTAATTATGCTGGTACACGGTATGATGGCCGCCCTATTCTTCCCTTCCTTATTGGTGAGTATGATCGCATGGATAAGCGTATGGTGGAGTGTGGAATCGAACTCAACAATATTCTCCAGCTGAGAAGATAGTCCTTGGGAGAGGTGCTGCCACGACTCCGGTGCGACTCAGCAATCGCGATCGTTTACTTATTGAAAATTTACCGACACAAATTGACCGCCACGGGTTGACAGGCGGCTTTGGGGCGAAAGCCGTCGGTCATATAAAATCATCATTCCAAATCACATGATCACTCCTGGCGTGTCGGTATCCGACTGGAATCAATGGACTACTGCGGATCGGAATCACTGCTGGAGAGGACCTGGAAAGGTCCGTACGGTGAGGATTCGTGTTGAGTTCCAGCGCGCGTAAAGTGGGGCGTAAATTGACAAGTGACGTGAAACACAGTGGTGATTCCACCACCGCGCACAAGTGTGCAAAGCCTAACTGGGTGGGCAAGCGGATACCATGCACAGTCGCATGTGTGCCAGTCGGCCTTGTGATTACGCTTAGGAGCATCGGCAGGCACAAAGTTAATTCTTGGGGCAGTGGTTTCTACTTTCGCTCCCGTTAAGCCATGTTCTCAGCACTGAGAATTCTTCAGGTTCTGGGAGGTAAGCCATGACCGCCCAACAATTCCTTGGAGAGGGGGGCGTCCACAAGCTACACTTGTGGACGGCAAAGCTTCTTGCCGGGAGATTTATCTAAGTCTCCCAAAAATTCAGACTTAGATGAATAAAATTCAGAGTTAAGTGAATTTCGACAATATTGGACAGCGGGTGTCGGTCCCGGTCAATGATATGTACATAAAATAAAAATCCCGCTTGCATAAATCACTGTTTTTTTATACAGTACTGTCAAACGCAGTTAATATTAATTGCGGTTTGACTTTCCACCCGCTGCTTATTGAATGAAAGAATGTATGGACGATAAGAAACCTGAAAACAGCTCAGAGAAGAGCAAGGCACTCGCCGCAGCATTGGCGCAAATCGAGAAGCAATTTGGTAAGGGATCGGTCATGCGTATGGCTGATGGCGCTGTGGTGGAAGAAGTGCAGGTTGTTTCCACTGGTTCGCTCGGTCTGGATATTGCCTTAGGTGTTGGTGGCTTGCCACGCGGGCGTGTGGTTGAAATTTATGGCCCGGAATCTTCAGGTAAAACCACTTTGACTCTGCAAGCGATCGCTGAGATGCAAAAGATTGGCGGTACTTGTGCATTTATTGATGCTGAGCATGCGTTAGACGTAGGTTACGCTCAGAAACTGGGCGTGAATTTAAATGATCTGCTGATTTCTCAGCCGGACACAGGTGAGCAAGCACTGGAAATCACGGATGCGCTGGTTCGTTCTGGGAGTGTCGATCTGGTCGTAATTGACTCAGTCGCAGCATTGACACCACGTGCTGAAATCGAAGGCGACATGGGCGATTCTTTGCCAGGCTTGCAGGCTCGTTTAATGTCCCAAGCTTTACGTAAGCTTACCGGTAGTATTAAACGGACGAATACGCTGGTGATTTTCATTAATCAGATTCGTATGAAAATTGGCGTTATGTTTGGCAGCCCGGAAACGACGACTGGTGGCAATGCCTTGAAGTTTTACGCTTCTGTAAGGCTGGATATCCGCCGTACCGGTTCTATTAAGGCTGGCGATGAAGTGATCGGTAATGAAACTAAAGTCAAAGTTGTCAAAAATAAGGTTGCGCCACCATTCAAAGAAGCACATTTTGATATTTTGTATGGAGAAGGAACGTCTCGTGAAGGAGAAATTCTTGATTTGGGTGCGGATGCTAAAATCATTGAAAAAGCCGGTGCGTGGTACAGCTACAATGGCGAGCGTATTGGTCAAGGTAAAGATAACGCTCGTAATTTCCTGAAAGAGCGTCCGCAGCTTGCGCATGAGATCGAAAATAAGGTACGTGAACATCTTGGTGTACCTTTGTTGCCTGCGATCAGCTCTGACGCAGTTTAACGATACTTACCGGTAATCGATTCAGGATAGAACAACAGCCGATAAGCCCTCTTTTAATGGGTTTATCGGCTTTTTTAATCGTGATGAAACAAAAATTAAGTCTTAAAGGCAGGGCACTCAGGTATTTATCTATGCGTGAGCACAGTCGCGCCGAATTATTCAGAAAACTATCTTCACACGCAGAAGATGGGGATGATGTCGATGCCATTCTTGACTGGCTTGAAGAAAATAATTTTCTATCTATAGAAAGATTTTCTGATTCGTTGGTCAACAGACGTTCGGGGCGCTTTGGGAATCATCGTATTCTGGCGGAGTTGCAAAGTCACAACGTAGATGCCATAGAAATGGATCGGATTAAATCCGAATTAGCAGAGTCAGAGACATCCAGAGCAGTTGATGTATTGCTCCGCAAATTTCCCCACCCGCCGTTGAATCAAAATGAACGCCTCAAGCAAAGTAGGTTTTTACAACAAAGAGGTTTTTCCGGGAAGTCTATACAACTTGCCCTGAAGACGGAACGTTCAGCCAATGATTAGCAAAAGTAAATCTCGGTTTCGTCATGCAAAAAAAATTGAGGCTAGATACGAGTTGCTTAATTAGCTGTGCTAGAATCCGCAGGTTTTTTGCAGCGCCGCAGGAGCGGCTGCTACCGTAGAAGCTGCGGTAGCGACACGCAATTGTGGCTAATTTAAAGTAAGCCGCTTAAAAGGCATGATGCCCTTATCTACTCCCAATATACAACGCACGTTGAAGCATACGCGTGCGATCAGCATATCCGCGTTCGCCCGGGACGATGGATTATGGGATCTTGACGCGCGTATCACTGATCATAAGACCCGTGATATTACGCTTGCGTCCGGCATCCGGCCGGAGGGTATGGCTTTGCACGATCTTCAGTTGCGAGTCACTATCGACTTGCAGCTAACTATTGTCGATGCGCAGGCGCTGTCAGCGGCAGTTCCTTATCCTGGTTATTGTGAAGCGATAGAGGCTGACTATAAAAAGCTTATTGGACTCAATTTGATGCAGCAATTTCGTCAGGGAGTCAAAGAGCGCATGTCAGGTGTTAATGGTTGCTCTCATTTAACGGAACTTGCTTTAGTACTTCCAACCGCTGCGATCCAGGCTTTTGCCGGCGATGTTATTGACACTCGCGATGGCGCCAGTAGCTCAACCGAATCTCAACAACCGTTTCAGCTTGACCGTTGCCACGCTTTGCGTTTGGATGGTCCGGCTGTCGTTCAGTATTACCCGCGTTGGGCGAAATCTGTGCCTAACGCAAAATCACCCAGCTAGTTTGTTTTTTAATTATTTATACCTCAGTGTCTGAAGGGAAGTCGTATGAAAATTCATGAGTATCAGGGTAAAGAAATCCTCCGTAAATTCGGAGTGACCGTACCACGCGGTATCCCATGCATGTCTGTTGAAGAAGCCGTTAAAGCGGCTGAAACTCTGGGCGGGCCAGTCTGGGTAGTCAAGGCGCAAATCCACGCGGGTGGCCGCGGAAAAGGTGGGGGCGTGAAAGTCGCAAAATCTCTGGAGCAAGTGCGTGAATACGCTGATGCGATCATGGGTATGCAACTGGTGACACATCAGACCGGCCCTGAAGGTCAAAAAGTTCGTCGCTTGTTGATCGAAGAGGGTGCCGATATCGCGAAAGAACTGTACGTCAGTATGGTGACTGACCGTATCAGTCAACGCGTTGTATTGATGGCATCGTCTGAAGGCGGTATGGACATCGAAGAAGTTGCAGAGAAGCATCCAGAGTTGATTCACTCTATCGCGATCGATCCAAGTGCTGGCTTGCAAGACGCAGAAGCTGATGATATCTCCCGCAAAATCGGGGTGCCAGAAGGTTCTATCGCTGATGCGCGCGTTCAATTGCAAGGTTTGTTTAAAGCCTTCATGGAAACAGATTGTTCTTTAGCTGAAATCAATCCTTTGATCTTGACTGGTTCAGGTAAAGTAATTGCACTCGATGCGAAATTTAACTTTGACGCGAACTCTTTGTTCCGCCAACCTGAAATCGTGGCTTACCGCGATCTGGATGAAGAAGATCCAGCGGAAATCGAAGCGTCTAAATTTGACTTGGCTTATATCTCACTCGACGGCAATATTGGTTGCTTGGTAAACGGCGCGGGCTTGGCGATGGCAACGATGGATACGATCAAATTGTTCGGCGGTGAGCCAGCTAACTTCCTAGACGTAGGTGGTGGTGCGACAGCAGAAAAAGTCACTGAAGCCTTCAAGATCATGTTGAAAAACCCAGGTCTGAAAGCGATCCTGGTCAACATCTTTGGCGGCATTATGCGTTGTGACGTGATTGCAGAAGGCGTGATTACCGCGTCTAAAGCAGTGTCATTGCAAGTGCCTTTGGTTGTACGCATGAAAGGTACAAACGAAGATATCGGTAAGAAGATGTTGGCTGACTCTGGTCTGCCTATCATTTCTGCAGACACGATGGAAGAAGCAGCGCAGAAGGTTGTTGCCGCTGCTGCTCAAGCTTAATTATCGCAAGGAATCACTATGTCCATCCTGATTAATAAAGACACTAAAGTTATTACCCAAGGTATTACTGGTAAAACTGGCCAGTTCCATACACGTATGTGCCGCGATTACGCAAACGGTAAAAACTGTTTCGTTGCAGGCGTAAATCCTAAGAAAGCCGGTGAAGATTTCGAAGGCATTCCAATTTTCGCGAATGTTTCCGAAGCGAAGGCAGCAACAGGTGCAACTGTTTCTGTGATCTATGTTCCACCAGCAGGTGCAGCAGCTGCGATCTGGGAAGCTGTAGAAGCGGATCTCGATTTGGCTATTTGCATCACTGAAGGTATTCCTGTCCGCGACATGATGATGTTGAAAGACCGCATGGCTAAAGCTGGCAGCAAAACAAAATTGCTCGGCCCTAACTGCCCAGGTCTGATCACACCAGACGAAATCAAGATTGGTATTATGCCAGGTCATATTCACCGTAAAGGTCGTATCGGCGTGGTTTCCCGTTCAGGTACTTTGACATACGAAGCTGTTGGTCAATTGACAGCACTGGGTCTGGGTCAGTCTTCTGCAGTTGGTATCGGTGGCGATCCTATCAACGGTTTGAAACATATCGACATCATGAAGATGTTCAATGATGATCCAGATACTGACGCTGTGATTATGATTGGCGAAATCGGTGGTCCAGATGAAGCGAATGCATCTTACTGGGTACGCGACAACATGAAGAAACCAGTCGTTGGTTTCATCGCTGGTGTGACTGCGCCTCCAGGCAAACGCATGGGTCATGCAGGTGCGTTGATTTCCGGTGGTGCCGATACTGCGCAAGCAAAATTGGACATTATGGAAGAGTGCGGCATTAAAGCAACGAAGAATCCATCTGAAATGGCGCGTTTGTTGAAAGCAATGCTGTAATTTTCTTTTTATTCAAAATAAAAGAACCGCGATTTTCGCGGTTTTTTTTTCGTACTCACACTTTGCTTTTGAGTATATGAAGTGCAAACTCAATACCTTAATGTTAAGCTAGCAACGATAGGCAATATTAAATAAACTAAACTTCCTTAGTTTTCTGCCCAGGCCTGTAATCAATGAGCGCTATTTATCGATGTCACATCAGTATGTACTAGAATTTGCTGCACTGTCTGATATCGGACGAGTCAGGAAACATAACGAAGATGCGATTGTTGTCTGTGCTGATTACGGCTGTGTTGTGCTTGCGGATGGCATGGGAGGATACAAAGCAGGAGAAGTTGCCAGTGCGATGACGGCAAAGATTGTTGCTGATTATCTCTGCGCAAAACTGGATTCAGCGTGGTATACGAAATTGGGTTTCCAATCGATTCATTTGTCGCGCTGGATCTCAGATGCTATTCATTTAGCAAATCGTCAGGTCGTGCAGACTTCGCAGGAAAATCCGGAATGTTTTGGTATGGGAACAACAGTGGTTGTAGCATGTTGTACTCAAGATAAAATTTTATTTGCACATGTAGGCGATTCCAGAGCATATCGCTATCGTAATGATGCGCTTGTAAGAATGACGGAAGATCATTCCGTGCTCCAGGAGCAAATCAATGCAGGTTTAATTTCAGAATCGCAGGCACGGTTTTCAACGATCAAAAATTTGATTACGCGTGCGGTAGGGACCCAGGAGAATATTGAGGTAGACCTGAGTGTGCATCAGGCAGATGAGACCGATGTCTATATGCTCTGTTCTGACGGATTGACTGACTTGCTTGCTGACGATCAGATACAGGACATATTGCGACAGTATGACGGTGATTTACCCGCGTGTTGCAGGGCATTAATTGATTGTGCAAATGAGGCAGGGGGCTTTGATAACACTTCTGTTGTTTTGTTTAAATTAAAGGCGGTATCGGGTCCGTCGTGGGTGAAAAAATTGCTATTCCGGTAATTTTTTGAAAATTGAATGAGTGAGAGATGATTTATGGCGAAAATAATCGTCACCTTTAATGGATTGGTGCAGCAAGAAGTCAGTATTAACAAATCCCGTATTACGATAGGCCGGCGCATTGGGAACGATATAGTTATTGACCACCTGACTGTTAGCGGTCAACACGCGGCGATCGATACCACGTCAAACGGCTCTTTCGTTCTTGATCTGGGTAGTACCAATGGCACATTGGTCAACAATCAGCCAGTCAAAAAGCATTTACTCCAGCACGACGATGTCATTGATATCGGCAAGTACAAATTACGCTTTCAGGTAGAGAAGAGTGCGCAGGTCACAGCAGTTTCCTCAGTTGTTTCTGCGCCAGTGATGACACAGGCTCCGGCGAAAATAAAAGTGATCAATGGTGCTAATGCGGGTAAGGAGTTGGTGTTGACAAAAGCGGTGACGACAGTGGGTAGCCCCGGAACGCAGGTTATTGCAATTGCAAGGCAAACGGACAGATATATTGTCCGCCACGTCGAAGGCAAAGAATTTCCGAAAGTGAATGGGCAACTGCTGTCAGATCAGCCACATACCTTACAGCATGGTGATGTGATTGATATCAGTGGCACTCACATGCAATTTAGTGTTTAGCCGTTGGTAAGGCGCATGTTTCTGACCTGAAATGTAAATAACTGACAAAAAATGTCACCAACTGACATGACGCGTCACTTTTTTCAAGTCTATGAAGCTCGCTAACGCCAATTTACTCTTGCGACTTAATGTTGCATAGCTGGCATACAGTTTGCTGTGAGTCGATCAGGGTCATCCTTTTTAATTGTTATCCGGAGAACTATATGAAATCTATGAAATTGGTTAAAAAAGTACAACAAGGTTTTACTTTGATCGAATTGATGATCGTTGTGGCGATTATCGGTATTTTGGCAGCAGTGGCATTGCCAGCTTATCAAGATTACACAACACGTGGTCGTGTTACTGAGATTTTGGGTTTGATGGCAGGTTTTAAGCCAACAATTTCTGAAAATATTGCTTCTGCAGGTGGGAATCTTGATGCTACAGCTTGTAATGGTGTTACTGATATTACAACTGCAACAACGAATACTGCTTCTGTTACATGTTCTAGTGGTACGTTAACTGGTACCGGAACAGCGAAAGCACAAAGTGCTGTCTTAAAATTGCAGCCTATAGTCGGTAGCGGTGTAGTTACTTGGAAATGTTCTACGACCACAGATAAAAAATACGTTCCTGCTGAATGCCGTTAATCTGGAAAATGTTGTAAAAACCCGCCTTTGGGCGGGTTTTTTTTATTGAATTACACTTGTAGTCGGTATGTCCGGATATAGTTCGTTTCTATTTTTATACGCAATGAATATCTACCATCATAAATTCAAAGCTTTTGTTTGTCATACGATGATATCTCTAATTGTCGCTGCATTGGTGACATTAGTAGTGAAGTTAGTCTGGTATCCGACTCCATATGACCAAATCTGTGGTGGTCTATCATTATTATATTTAGTTATAAGCGTTGATTTAGTTCTAGGCCCTTTATTGACATTTGTAGTGTTTGACTTAAAAAAGAGCAAGAGAGAATTAGTAAGAGATTTGGTGATTGTCGGGGTATTGCAGTTCGTGGGTTTGTTATATGGAATGCATACGGTTTTTTTAGCAAGACCAGTAGCAGTTGTTTTTAATGGAAAGCAGTTCGATGTTGTCACACAGGTTCAAATTGCTGAAGATAAATTACCTGATGCCGCGCCTGATTTCCGTCGATTATCACTGACAGGCCCTCGCTTGTTAAGCATGCGTGCCGCACAAAGTGAAAGCGAGCGTATGGAGTTGATGGTGTTATCTGTGACGGGGCAGTTAAGAGGTGTAATGCCAGCGTTTTGGCAAGACTATACATTATCAAAAAATCAGGTTGTGCGTGAAGCTAGTAGTGTTGAGGATCTGTATAAACAATATCCGGCAGATGATGTGTTAATTGACGCCCAGATAGCTAAATCTGGTCTTAATAGGAGTCAGGTGGTTTTTCTTCCAATTGTCTCTGCTCGCAATAGTTGGACCGTTTTATTGAATAAAGAGACTGCTGAAATGATCGGTTTTGTTCCCAAAGACGCATCCTTTTAGAGGAAATTTTAATCTTTTTTTGCTTGTTTTAACTTGTGATATAAGATGATAATTTTTTAATATGAATGATG
The DNA here is from genome assembly GCF_014284215.1 of Undibacterium sp. FT79W. Classification (NCBI taxonomy): domain Bacteria; kingdom Pseudomonadati; phylum Pseudomonadota; class Betaproteobacteria; order Burkholderiales; family Oxalobacteraceae; genus Undibacterium; species Undibacterium sp. FT79W. Next base: position 13,975 of record NZ_JACOGB010000012.1, read on the forward strand.
TTGTCTAAGTAAATTTTTGAGGGAAGGAAGAATGTTTTATGTTGTTTGATTGGTTCAATGCAAGTAAGTCTAAGGAATTTGGCATTACTTTGGCAAATTTTTATGCTGAGCGCGAGAAAAAAACAGAATCAGGTAACAAAGGGAAAAAAGAATTTGAACGCAGGCAAAAAGAACTTCTCCTGAAAATGGAACAAAAAATTACAGAGTTCAAGCTGCAAAACAAGTTGAATGTGTATAAAAAAGCGCAGTTAGGTAACGTCTTTAAGTGGCAATTATTGGAAATTGGTTATACCGATCAGTATGTCGATGATTTGACCCAGTGGTTGATGCATCATTTGAAATAATTGAACTCAAGAATCATTCGACAATATCAGAGCTCTCAATGGAAAAAAACGGATTTTTACAACGAATTAAAAGTATTTTTGGAGCACGTTCTGACGCAGAAAATACTGTAAAGGTAGGCGATGACGGAGCCAAATTAATTCTAAAAAAGGGAAATGATTTGGAAGATCAGGGTAGCTTTGATCTGGCCTTATCTACTTATGAGCATCTGTTGACTATTCATCCTCAAATGGCTAGAGCGCACCTGAATAAAGGTAATGTGCTCATGAAAATGGAGCGTTTTTCTGAGGCTCTATCGTCATATAACGCAGCTATTGAACTTGATCCTTCTTATGCAGCAGCCCACTACAATAAAGGTAATGCGTTGGCAAAGCTTGAGAACACGCATGAAGCCATAGGTGCTTATAACATTGCAATCGGATATAACCCTGTTTTCTTTCAGGCATTGGTAGCCAAAGGAAATGCCCTGGTGGATGTAGATAAGCCTGAAGAGGCAATAGAGTGCTATGAGCAAGCATTAAAACTGAACCCACAATCGACAGACATTTATCGTAATCTGGCGAGTGTGTTACTGCAACTGAAAAAGCATGATAAGTTTATTGAAATAATAAACAATGCGATTAAGTCGAATCCTGACGATGCGAATTCATTTTTTTCCTTGGGAAATCTTTACCTGGCTAGCGGAGATATTGTTAATGCTCAGACAGCATTTCGTCAGATTATAAAAATACCATCTGTTAGCGTTGAGTTGTTAAATGCGGTTGGACGCGAATTAAATAGCCAAGGCGATTATGTAAATGCAAAAAAATCTCTTTTACGTGCTTTAGCCAATGACGATAGCGTCGCTGATGCTCATAATAATTTGGGCTTAGCTTACTTGGGGTTATTGCAACTAGATGATGCATTAAAAAGTTTTAAGGCCGCTGTATTTTACTCAGGTAATACACCAGATTACTTTGTAAACATTGGAAATGTTCACGCTGCCCGTGGCGACCTTGATCACGCGATTGAATCCACAAAAGAAGCATTAAAAATAAATCCTGAATTTTATCTGGCAGTCAACAATTTAGGATCTTATTATAAAGATAGTGGACAAATTGATAATGCAGTGGAAAGCTTCAAAAAATCAGTAGAGCTAAATCCAGAGTTTAATGGTGCATATAGTAATTATTTATTTTGTTTAAGTCATAAAACATCGGTGACTGCAGATGAGTTATTTAATGAACATTGTTTATTTGGAACTCAATATGAAGCCTCCCTCGGTGATAAGAAGTTTGAGTACGATAATACTGTTGATACCGAACGATTTTTAAAAATAGGTTTTGTGTCTGGAGACTTATTTAATCATGCTGTAGTGTCCTTTTTTGAACCAATTCTGGCATCACTCGCAAAAAAAACAAAATTACATATCTACGTGTATAGCAATAATCCTGTAGAGGATAACGTTACGCAACGGATGAAAGCGTATGTGCGCTCTTGGCTGAAAGTGGCTAATTTATCTGACGATAAGCTTGCAGAAATGATTCATGCCGATAAGATTGATATTCTGATTGACCTCTCCGGTCATACTGCATTGAATAGACTTTTGACGTTTGCAAGAAAGCCTGCTCCGATACAAGCAAGCTGGATCGGATACCCAGGGACAACTGGGTTGACATCGATGGATTATTACATCGGTGATCGTTACTTTATTCCGCCAGAAAAGGTAGCGCAGCAATTTGTCGAAAAGCTGGCAATTATTCCAATTTCAATTACGTTTCAGCCACAGCATGACGCTCCAGATGTTAACGCTTTGCCTGCTTTAAGCAATGGCCACATAACGTTCGGTAGTTTTAACCGGATCGATAAGATCAATCGGGAAGTGATTGCGCTTTGGGGTAAATTATTGAGAGCGATACCAAAATCCACAATGATTTTTGGTGGGTTACCAGCAAGAGAAAGTTGCCAGCAGTTGTTGAAATGGTTGGAGGAGGAAGGAATTTCTGAGGATAGATTGACGCTGTATCAGCGTACTAACATGCGAGACTACCTAGCACTTCATCACAAAGTTGATGTCTGTCTTGATACTTTTCCCTATACCGGTGGTACGACGACGAATCATGCGTTGTGGATGGGTGTTCCCACGCTAACGATGGTTGGTGCAACAATTTCGGGGCGGCAAGGAGCGAGTAATCTTTCCCATGTTGGTTTGCAGTCAATATTTGTTGCTGAGGGGCCTGACGATTTTGTCAGCAAGGGTAGTGCTATTGCCTTGCAACTTCGGGAACTGTCGGAAATTCGCATGGAATTACGGCAACGCTTTCTTGATTCTGCCTTTTGTCAGCAGGGACTGGTTGCAGATTCTTTCGAATGTGCTTTACGACATATGTGGAAACGTTGGTGTGAAGATCTAGCACCTGCAACATTTGAAGTAGTTAAGAAAGATACTCAGTTTGATATCAAGGAATTTATCTGATGCCGAAACATAGTGTCACCCCGATTTATGTGACCCGGCCCGAGTTACCTCCTTTGGATGAATTTATTCCTTATCTGGAGAAGATGTGGGAGAGCCGGATTTTGACTAATTGCGGACCATTTCATCAGCAGTTGGAGACGGCTTTGTGTCAATACTTAGGGGTGCCCAATATCTCTTTGTTTGCCAATGCGACGATTGCTTTGCTCGCAGCGTTTAAGGCACTTCATATCGAAGGCGAGGTTATTACAACGCCTTATTCTTTTGTCGCCACTTCGCACGCGCTACTGTGGAATGGTCTCACGCCGGTTTTTACTGACGTTGATCCTGTTACCTTAAATCTTGATCCTGACAAAATTGAGGCGGCGATTACAGAAAAGACATCGGCGATCTTGCCTGTGCATTGCTATGGACATCCTTGTGACGTCGAAAAAATTCAGAAAATTGCTGATAAATATAAATTAAAAGTCATTTACGACGCTGCCCATGCATTTGGCGTTGTGGGAGATCATGGCAGTGTTCTGAATGAGGGTGACCTTTCAGTTCTGAGTTTCCATGCAACCAAAGTGTTTAATACATTTGAGGGGGGGGCGATTATTTCAGCCGATCCCGCAATGAAACATCTGATTGATGATCTGAAAAATTTTGGGTTTGAGGATGAAGTCAGTGTGATTTCCACAGGAATCAACGGCAAGATGAGCGAATTGAACGCTGCTCTTGGCCTGCTGCAATTAAAGTATGTTGATCACGCAATTGTAAAGCGAGGACAAATCGATGCTCGTTACAGGGAAAAATTAAGTTCAATCAAGGGCGTCAGATGTCTGGATCGTAACGGACAACAACGCTCTAATTATTCATATTTTCCTGTGTTAATCGACGCTCACTTCCCCTTGAGTAGGGATGCGCTGTATCTGAAATTGAAGTCTTTTAATATTCACCCTCGACGCTACTTTTATCCATTGATTTCTGAATTTGAGATGTACAGTAAACTGGCTTCCGCAGATAAAGCAGGCTTGCCCATCGCTCACCATGCTTCCGAAATGGTGCTTTGCTTACCTATTTATCCAGATTTATCATTGTCAGATGTGGACAATATTGTCGATATTATTGCTGATGTAACATAAATTCAGATGATGTATCACTGCACTGCATATTGCTGATGCACAACATATGCAAGGACAGATGAAGAGCGCCTCCAACTATTGACCAACCTAATTAATTGACAAGTGATTCATCAACATCGTTTCCCCATATTGCTACTGGCTATGGGCGTGGTAAGTTCATTTCTGATTCCTTACCATCTACATCCACTTCGTTCCTACGTGAATGATGTGGCAATCATCGTTTCCTTCATTGTGGCGGCGGCCATATTAGCGAGGGAAAATGCATTTTCCTGGCATGGACATGCAATAACAAAATTGTTTCTGTGCTTTCCTTTATTGATGTTGATTCAATATTTGTTTTTTCAGCATCAATCTTGGGCAGATTTATTATTGCCAGTAGCTTATTTTTTTCTTGCTGCTTTAGCCACTGTGATTGGTACGTCTCTCTCTCAGAGTAGAAAGGAGAGGGATCATTTGGTGCTGATGATGGCGAGTGCATTTTTTATCGCCAGCCTGTTGTCTGTGGTCATTCAAATTCTTCAGGTTTCTGGGCTGTCTTTGGCACCTGTCGTAATGTACATGGGGAAAACAACGATTTTTCCTCGTCCTTACGGCAATATTGCGCAGCCTAATCAGCTTGCATTAATACTTTGCTTTGGCTTGGCGGGTATAATTTTTTTATATCGAGTACAGCGTTTATCCAACATACTGACTGTTATCAGTGCAATCATGTTGTTGCTCGGTCTGGTCATGACGCAATCACGCATAGGTTGGATTATCATTCCAGCCTATGCTCTCCTCTTATTGCGTAAAGATGAACATCCTAAGACTGTTCCCGGCGCTATTTTGTTGGGCTATGTATGTGTCTATTTTTTTCTCGTATTTTTTGAGTCTCATATTGTTGGATTATTAGGATGGCAGGGCGGCTCTGTGATTGAGCGCATTGGTGGTGTTCGTTCAGAGCGCGCTGCTTTGTGGCAACAAGCATGGTATATCGCATCGCATCACCCTTGGGTAGGGATTGGATGGTTTGGTTTTGGGGAGGAACAGGTGCGTATTGCCGCTAATTTCCCCTCATCTACTTATGCTGAACACAGTCATAATGTGGTGTTGAATCTTGCAGCAGAAATGGGCTGGCCGTTTACTATTATCCTATTGGCGTTTCTATCCTGGTGGGTATACCAGACATGCGTTTTGAGCGGGCAAAGTTTGGCTGTGCGTTTTGCCAGCTTTTGCTTATTGGCAGTCATGGTGCATAGCATGGTGGAGTTTCCACTTTGGTATGCCTATATTTTGTTACCTGTCGCTACGCTAATGGGTATGCTGCAACAAAATCGCTGGCCGGCAAACGGCGTGGTGTTACCTTCAGTGTTGGTTGTCAGTGGAGCATTGATTACATTGGCGCTTATCGTGGTTTTGAGCTTAGATTATCGTCGAGTAGTGCAGGCATTTGATGTATTAAGATCTGAGGGGGCTAAAAATCAGAAATCGTTACAGCAACCTGCTATCACCATATTTCCTCAGTTTTACGATTATTTTAAATTGATGAGTATCGTTCCCACAGAAGGGATGCATGATGATGAAATTGCTTTTATAGAGAGTGCTACGTACCGGTTTGGTTTTATGCATAATTTAAACAAACTAGCAGAGGTGTGTGTTTTGAATGGCCGGCAAGATCAAGCTATTCAGGTAATGCGGACATTACAACGCTTGCATCCAGATGGTTACCCGGAATATTTCGACTACTGGCGCGCTAAAGCAGCAATGGATCCGCGATATATGAATGTGTTTAAAAAAATGCTGCCACGTAACTCACCATAAATTTTCTATTGACCCAATGTCACCAGAACCAGATGTTCTTTGGATTCATCCGTTAATGGAGAAAGAAACTGTGGGCGGTCATTTTTACTGGTATTCACATGATCGGTAAAAATAACTTTGACCAAATGAGTAGCGCAACAGCACGCTGGGGAAAACGCAAGCTGAACTAGTTTTCCCCAGCATCATCAATCAGACTGATCCAGTCGCCAGATTTGCCCCCATGCTTCTCCATAACACGTATATCGCTCATCACCATTCCGCGATCAACGGCCTTACACATATCATAAATTGTCAATAGACCAATTTGTACTGCTGTTAATGCTTCCATTTCCACGCCAGTTTTACCAAACGTTTCAACTTGTGCGGTACAGCTTATCGTTGCTTTTTCTTCCATAATGTTAAAATCGACAGCAACCTTAGTCAGAGCCAGAGGATGGCACAAAGGAATCAGATCGCTGGTACGTTTTGCGCCCATGATGGCGGCAATGCGGGAAATTCCGAGCACATCACCTTTCTTTGCATTACCCGATTGTATGATGGCAAGTGTTTCAGGGCGCATGCGAATAGCGCCACTGGCAATTGCCACGCGATGTGTATCTTGTTTTTCTATAACATCGACCATATGTGCCTGTCCTGTTTCATCAAAATGGGTCAGGCCAGTTGCTGTAGTTTCTGTTGTCATAGCGTGAGGAGATCAGTTGAAGATGTTCGGAGTATATCCAGCAGTGCAGCATCATAGTGCGATCGCAACGAAAAAAAATGTGTTGCGTTTACGTTTCATGCAAATTCTGCTGGCCACAACACTTTGTTGTACTTCCTCAATATGCTCGGAGCTAGCGGTAGCGCAGAACCTTCCTACCTTAGGAGATACTGCACGCGAAGAATTATCACCACTCGCGGAACGTAAGTTGGGCGAGCAGATTATGAATGTTGTTCGGCGGGATCCAGACTATATTGATGATGGTCCTGTGTCCGAATACTTGAACCGGCTTGGCGATAAATTGCTGGATGCCAGCCCTGACGCGCGCGGTGAGCAGCGTTATGATTTTGAATTCTTTGCTGTACGAGATCCTGTGCTGAATGCATTTGCGTTTCCTGGTGGATTTATCGGTTTTCATTCTGGATTAATACTTGCATCACAGTCAGAGTCTGAGCTTGCTTCTGTCATGGGTCATGAAATTGGCCATGTCGCTCAACGTCATATAGCAAGAATGCTGAGCAGTCAAAAGTATGATGCGCTCATCCCCTTAGCCGCATTAGCGTTAGCCGTCCTCGCCTCGCGCTCCAGTCCAGATGCCGCCATTGCACTGGCTGCAGGCGGCCAAGGTTTGGCAATACAAAAACAACTCAACTTTAGTCGTGAGGCGGAGCGAGAAGCTGATCGTATAGGTTTTCAGATTTTGCGTGACTCAGGTTTTGATGCAAATGGTATGGTCAGTTTTTTTGGCCGGTTACAGGCTTCTACACGCAATTACAATGACAATGTACCAGCTTATCTGCGCAGTCATCCTTTAACCAGCGAGCGTATTGCAGATATTCAGACGCGAGTCCTGGATCAGCGGTATAAGCAAATTCCTGACAGCCTCGACTTTTTTTTGATGAAAGCGCGGATCCGGGTGTTGCAGGATCCGACAATACAAGGCTTACTGGATAGTAAGCTTGCATTTGATTTGCAAATGAAGTCAGAAAGAGTTGAGGATAAAATTGCGGCTAAATATGGCTTAGCTTTTATCGCGCTAAAACAATTAGATTATCTGAAAGCAGACAGTTTATACTCTGACGCTAAAAAACAAGTCGAAAAGAATCCAGTATTACAGCCCATTTTGACTCGTAGCAGTGTATTCAGTAGCCTTTCAATTGAGATCGCTATAGCTGAAAAAAAATATGATTACGCGATTCGTGAAGCCGAAAAATCGATAGAGCAACTTCCTTTGTCACGAGGACTCGTGTATCAATATGTGGGGGCTTTGCTTGCCGCACAAAAAGTAGGGCAGGCAGAAAGCTATTTGCGGGATCAGCTCGTTTTATATCGCCAAGATGCAAAACTACAGAATCTGCTGGCGAAAGTGTACGAAATCCAAGGTAAGCAAGCATTGCAACATATCGCCTTGGCGGAAGCATATGCAATTCAGGCGAATTGGAGGGCTGCGATGCAACAACTGAATATCGCAAGACTTGAAAAGGATGCTCAGTATTACGAGCAATCCGTCATTGATGCACGTGAACGAGAATGGTCGGTTTTACATAAAGAAGAACTTGTTGATGAAAAACGAAAAAAGATAGGGATATAAACTTCGTTTATGTTCTTGCTTACCTATGATTCATAATGAGCTAAAAATTGTTGGGAGAACAGATGTGAAAGTCGGGATAATGCAGCCATATTTTTTGCCTTATGTCGGTTATTTTCAACTGATTAGCTCTGTCGATATATTTGTTCTTTATGATAATATCAAATACACAAAAAAAGGTTGGATCAACAGGAACCGGATGTTACGCGATAATCAGGAAGTAATTTTTTCTTTGCCACTCAAAAATGCATCTGACCAAACTTACATTGCCGACCGTTTAATCTCTGACGAATTTGATGGAAAAAAACTGTATCGGCAATTTGAGGCTGCATACAAAAAAGCGCCATATTTCTCTGCCGTGCAACCTTTGCTGCAAGAAATTTTAAGTAGCAAAGAAAAAAATTTATTTCAGTTTCTCTCTGCATCCATAAAAGTTATATGCCACTACTTAGAAATTTCAACACGTATTTTGACTTCTTCAGACTTTGAAAGTCAACCTCAGCTCAGCAGTCAAGATCGTGTTATATCAGTCTGCAGAGACTTACAGGCAACGCAATATATCAATCCTATTGGTGGTATCGCTTTGTACAGCAAAGTTGCATTTATAGAGCAAGGAATTGCACTGCATTTTCTTCAATCTCGTTATCCTTCTTATACACAATTCGGTGCCGATTTTCTGCCATGGTTATCAATAATTGATGTTTTAATGTTTAATTCCAGAGACAGCCTGATGTCTCAGTTACCAACAGAGTTTGAGTTGATATAACTATGTTCCAATGGATCAAAAAAGGTAAGATATTTACTCCTCAGCAAGTGATTGGCCTGGATTGGCTGAAGGAGTTTGCACAAGCACCATCAACGCTTATCCTGGATGATGTCGTCAGAGTCTATTTTTCTTGTAGGCCATTACCAGATGTGAACGGGCAGTATGTCAGCCATTCTGCTTTCGTCGATCTGGACAGAAACAATTTATATAAAATTGTCCGCGTTTCGGATCAACCGATACTTCCAATGGGAGATGTCGGTGCTTTCGACGAATTCGGTATTTATCCAGTATCTGTCATAAAAAAAAATCAGGGTTATGTTGCCTACTATGCAGGATGGACCCGCTGTGAATCTGTTCCTTTCAATGTAGCGATTGGTTGTGCCGAGAGTGATGACGGGGCGAATTTTCAAAAAATAGGATCAGGTCCTGTGTTGGGATATTCCCTTCATGAACCATTTGTCATTAGTGGACCCAAAATCCGTTATTTTAATGGCCGTTGGTATCTATTTTATATTGCTGGAACCAAGTGGAAGATCGTTGCAGGCAGACCCGAGCCCGTCTATAAAATCCGTATGGCAGTGTCTGACGATGGTTTAAATTGGGATAAAAATAATCGTGATCTGATTGAGAGCCGTATTGAGGACGACGAGGCTCAGGCAAGTCCGGATGTGATTTTCTCGAATGGGAAATACCATATGTTTTTTTGTTACAGGCATAGTGAAAATTATCGAAGTAAAGAGTTTGGATACCGGATTGGTTATGCATCAAGTGAAAATTTGATTAACTGGACCAGAGATGACGAAAAAGCTGGGATCAATGTTTCCGATCATGGCTGGGATGCTGAAATGGTCAGTTACCCACATGTTTTCGAACTAGATGGAAAAATCTATATGTTTTATCTTGGGGACCAAGTCGGAAAATTTGGTTTTGGTATGGCGGAGTTAGATGGAATACTAGGGTGAGACATGAGATGGCGTAAATTAGGAAAAATTTTTGATCCTACGCAACATCATATTGTTGATAATGGAATCGGATTTGCTCAGTCGCCACAAACTTTGATATTTGACGACTTTGTCAGGATTTATTTTTCAACTCGCGTAGAAGATGCATCAGGAAAATTTCTCAGCAAGATTGCGTTTGTAGATATGGACAAAACGCTGAACAATGTTTTGCGTATTTCCAGTGACGACGTGATCGCCTCCGGGAAACTAGGATGCTTTGATGAACATGGTATTTTCCCTATGAATGTGCTAAGGGTGGGGAAAGAAATTTATGCTTATACCTGCGGTTGGAGTCGGCGAGTGGCTGTTTCCGTCGAAACAGGAATTGGAATTGCTATTAGTCGAGATGATGGTTTAACTTTTCAGCGTGTAGGTGATGGCCCAATTTTGAGTAGTTCATTACACGAGGCTTGTCTGATTGGTGATGGTTTTGTACTAAAAAATAATGGTCAGTTTCATATGTGGTACATTTTTGGTCGAAACTGGAAGCGCTACAGTGATAGCGTAGCACCTGAGCGCATATACAAGATTGGACATGCTGTTTCAGATGATGGCATTAACTGGCATAAAGACGGCGGGTACCAGATTATTCCTGATATTTTAGGGGAAGACGAATGCCAGGCATTACCAACAGTTTTGCAAATAGCCTCTCGATATCATATGTTTTTTTGTTATCGTGAGGCGACTGACTTTCGTACTAATAAGGCACGTGGTTACCGTCTCGGTCATGCTTGGTCAGATGATTTACAAACCTGGGAACGAGATGATCAGGCTTGCCCTTTGCCAGGTGCTGCTGGAGAGTGGGATAGTGACATGCAATGTTACCCGCATATTTTCCAATGTGATGAAAAAATTTACTTGGCATATAACGGCAACCAATTTGGTAAATTTGGATTTGGAATAGCGCAACTTGAACTCTGACGAGCACTTGCAATTATCTATAAATGGGTCAACGGTTATGCAGGTGTTGGCGCATTTACATGCTTGTGATCGTTGTTTCATACCTCCGTTAAACACCCGGGTTGATTTATTGGAGTATGCGGAAAAAATAGCCTTGCGTGCTACCAGATTTGAGGTGTGGATCGGCGGAGAGTTATCTGCGCTGCTAGCTTGCTATACCAATGATCTTGCTCGTACAAATGCCTTTATCACTAGCGTCAGTGTCATACCTGCGGCTCAGGGGCAAGGGGTGGCTGATGCCTTGCTTACAGCTGCGATCAATTATGTTCGTGATCAGCGATTTGAGAAAATTGAGCTGGAAGTCGCTAGTGAGAATGTCGCTGCGAGAAATTTGTACATTAAGGCTGGATTTTTCATGGTAAGCGAGCACAACGGCACCGAGACGATGAGACTAGCATTGCAAGAAAAATTTGAAAATGGCAATTTATGACGAGAAATTACAATCAAGAGACACAGGATGTTCAAGAAAGGCAGTACGCCTACAGCTTTGACTTCGATGTGATGCATCCATTCATGATCCGGACATTTTCCCCTTTTTTTAAAGTTGGGAAAATGCTGGAGTTGGGGAGCTATCAGGGGGCTTTTAGCTCGCGTTTGCTTGAACATTTTTCTTCTCTTACATGCGTGGAAGCTTCAGAAGATGCGATTAACGCGGCAGAAAAGCGTGTAGAAGGTCGTGCCAAGATAATTCATTCCACTTTTGAAAGTCTTGTATTACCTGAAAAATTTGAAAATATAGTCATGACACATGTGTTGGAGCATCTTGATGATCCCGTTCGTGTTTTGAAGCGTGTCAATAATGAATGGCTTGCAGATCGTGGGCGCTTTTTATTGGCATGTCCGAATGCCAATGCTCCTTCACGACAAATTGCTGTCAAAATGGGATTGATTTCTCATAATGCTGCGGTCACGCCAGCCGAAGAAGTACATGGGCATCGGCGAACGTATTCACTTGACACAATGGAAAGAGACGTTGTTGAGGCAGGTTTTCGAGTTGTTCACCGTACAGGTGTATTTTTTAAAGCTTTGGCTAATTTTCAATGGGATCGCTTATTGGCGACTGATGTAATATCTGCTGAGTATCTTGAGGGATGTTATCAACTCGGGCAACAATATCCAGATTTATGTTCCAGTATTGTTTTGGTTTGTGAGCGTCAATCGGAATGACTTGTGTGATTGCTGAATTCAGTTCTTATTAGTAATAGAAATTTCTTATGGAGTAACGGTGCTTTTGAGTTCATCAGTAAGTTGAATTTTATTGCGATGTTTTTGCGCCTAGTAAGTTGTTTGTAATTTTAGACATCAGGTCTAGGATGAGCCTGGATACCGCAAAGTTGGCGTAAATTTTGTAGTTTGCCTTTTTTTAAAGGCATATTCAGTTCTTTGTAATGCAACATGAGATCGATTGGATTACTGCATTCATCCAGATAGCTGATAAGCATTTCGTCATCAGCCGGCTTTGTTCCGCTCCAAATATAAGGTAATACTTCGACTAAATCTCTATCGTCGATTTGCGCCAGCCGATGACCAGACCTGAATACTATATTTCCTTCTTCAACTATATATGCATGGTCAATGTCAGTAAATGCTTCAGACGTTTGTGTCTGCATACCCAGTATGCCTGTACGTAAAATATACGGCGTCGTTTCCAAATCAACATATACTCGTTGAGGCCCATTCTGAAAAAACCAGCAGCCGCGTTCATCAACGGTGTAGTTGCGGTTGATGAAGTTGATCAATGCAGGATGGCGGATGATGTCGCCCGGCAGGTTCAGCGCCTGGCATCGTGCATCGCGCATGCGCCAGTTGCCGCGCGCATCCAAAGCTAACCAGCCGTAACAATCGGGCACATCGGGCCACTTTGCCATTGCTGCTTTGACGATGTCATCCATGTGTCGCCTTGTCAAAAAAGTGAAGGATTTTTTGTGGTAACCAATCCAGTTGCCCTGGAATTTTTCCGCTGACGAAACCAACATGCCCACCACGATCAGGGTAGTCGAGTTGCACGCACTTCGCTGCCTTCAATGGTAAATATCGTCCGGGCAGAAACGGATCATTTTTTGCGTTCAGCACCAACGTAGGAATAGTGATGTCGTTCAGCACGTGTTTTGCGCTGGCTCTGTGCCAGTAATCATCTGTATCCAGATAGCCATGTAACGGCGCAGTGACGACATTATCAAATTCGTATAAATTTTTTGCTTCAAGTAAGCGATTACTGTCGAATAAGCCCGGAAATTGCTCCAGCTTGCGTAAACATTTCGGCTTCAAGGTTTTTAAAAACATGCGGGTGTAAAGCATGTTGATGCCGCTGGATAAGGATGCGCCGCCTTGCGCCAGATCCAACGGTGCAGAAACTGCGCAGGCGGCGTGAACGATGGCCGCCTGTTGTTGCGATTCACCGATCCAGCGTAATAAGGCATTTCCACCTAGCGAGACGCCAGCGGCAAAGAAGGGCGCAGCTGCGTTGGTTTTGGAATGCTGGGCATGCAAGCGACGAATGATCCAGTTAATTTCTTCGGCATCGCCAGAATGATAAAAACGTGGCGCCTGATTCAGTTCTCCTGAACATCCTCGGAAATGCGGAATTGCCCCCGACCAGCCGCGCGCCTGAACAGCCGCCATCAATGCACGTGCGTAGTGGCTGTCACTCGATCCTTCCAGCCCATGAAACAAGACAACAAATGGTTGCCCAGCTTTGCCATCGATAAAATCAACGTCAATGAAATCATTGTCGGGAGTGTCCCACCGTTCACGGCGGAAGCTGACCGCTGGCTTGCTGATGCATGTGGCCGGATAAATTGTTTGCAGATGACCACCGGGTAGCCATGCAGGAGCCAGATATCTCATCACGTTTTAATGCAGAACACTGGCTTTAAATAAATCCAGTGGTGCTTTGCCTGCAGCAACTGACGCATGATGCATGGTGATGCGCCAGCCATGCGGTGTTTTGAGATAAACGTTAGTCGCCAATATGTGAACTTCCGGCATCGCGTCGCTGGTTTTCGTGACTTGTTCAATCACGCTGTGCACAGCTGTCGCCATCGTATGCGTAGCATGCAATTGTGTCGGATGAATCTGTACACTGCCCCTTTCAAAGATAGCCTCAAAAGATGCGCGTATTGCTGCATGCCCTATCAGGCGCGCAGCACCGGGGTGAATGCAGACGATTTCTTCGTCATCGGCCCATAGCGCCATCAGTGCGTCGAGATCGGCGCGGGCAAGGGCAGCATAAAATGCTGCCTCGGCTTCATCTGCACTACCGTTAAATTGCTTTTTGGCTGACATAGCTAGTGGTGCTGATCAATGCCCTTTGAGGACAGTACCAGGCGCTAATTTATATTGCGTACCGCAGTATGAGCAGGTTGCTGAGCCGCCATGCGACAGATCCAGGAAAACGCGTGGATGTGAAGACCAGAGCGGCATCGCAGGATTAGGGCAATAGGCAGGCAAATCTTTGGCTTGCAGCTCGACAACGTTATTCGCGGTGTTAGATGTGGTCATGATGATTCCATAAAGTTAAAACGCCAGACGAGAATTTTAACGGATTCCTGCCGCTTGCTGTCGCCTGATCAGCGTGCTTTTTGATTCGACGGTAAAATCGCGGACTTTTCTATTGCAAAAAATCTCATGTCATTTGAATCTGATCAAGCCGCTACCAAAGCCGCGCTGAAAGTGGGGGCACCCACCTGGTTCGGTGTCGGTGCATGGGGACTGGTGGTCGGCGTTGCCATGATTAAGGCGGGGCTGAGTGTTCCACAAGCCTTGGGAATGACGCTGATCGTCTTCGCCGGTTCTGCACAATTATCGTCGTTGCCACTGATTGCGGCGCATGCGCCGTTATGGGTGATTTTTGTGACTGCCTTGGTAGTGAATTTGCGGTTTGTGATTTTTTCAGCGCTCTTGTCACCGCATTTTTCCCACCTGCCGTGGCGCACCCGCGCGTGGCTCGGGTATTTATCCGGCGATTTTTCTGTCACTTTGTTTATTCAACGTTTTCCTGAGTTCGCAGATGCAAAAGGGAAGCTTGCCTATCTGAAAGGACTGATCTTCCCTAACTGGGCTTCCTGGCAACTCGGTTCCGTGATTGGTGTTCTGTTAGGTAGTCAGGTGCCAGCGAGTTGGGGGCTGGGATTCGCAGGCACGCTGGCAATTCTCTGCATCATGTTGCCGTTGATGATGAACCATGCCGCGATAGTCGGGGTATTGGTTGCCAGTGTTGTGGCACTACTTGCATTTGCGATGCCATATAAGCTGGGGTTGTTAATTGCTGTTATTGCTGGCATGGGGGCGGCGATGTTGGTCGATGAATGGCGCGAATCACGTCGCGACCGACACGATAGAGAGGGTAATCGATGAGCGCCGCTGATATTTGGAGGGTTATTTTTTTATTGTTTCTGGCAACATTTATCGCCAGAAGCAGTTTCTGGCTGGCTGGGAATCGGATTCAATTACCTAAGCGTGTACAGGAAGCCCTGCGCTATGCGCCTGCCTGCGCGCTGGCTGCCATCATCGTTCCGGATTTATTGCTGACTAACGCGCAACTGGATGTCAGTTGGCATAATCCCCGACTGATCGCCGGAGTGCTCGCTACCGTCTTTTTTCTGATTCGCAAAGATATGCTGCAAACCATCATTTTTGGCATGCTGGTATTCACGCTGGCACGGCTTTATATGTGAATTTCAACATGCGTCACTGGTATGGATGCAATTAGACCGGAAAACGCTGTGGCAGGCGCTGGGGCTTTGGTAAAATAGCGGTTTAATCCGCGTCAGCATCGATTCAAACAGGCAACAGTGAAGAAATACCTGGTTGCTGTTGGCTGCGCTGGCCGGAAGACTGCTTTTTAACCTTGCCCCCATAGACTACGATGCAATTCAACCGACTCAGCGATCTGATCGCAGCTAATCAGCTTCAAGGCAAACGTGTTTTTATCCGTGCCGATCTCAATGTGCCACAAGATGACAACGGTAATATCACCGAAGATACGCGTATCCGTGCTTCGGTGCCTGCGATAGCTCAAGCATTGCAAGCCGGGGCGGCAGTGATGGTGACGTCTCATCTCGGACGTCCGACTGAAGGTGAATTCAAACCTGAAGATACGCTGGCACCCGTTGCCGTGCGCTTGTCCGAATTGCTGGGTGTGCCTGTGACGCTGAAGCAAAACTGGGTAGATGGCGTTGATGTCGCTCCTGGCCAGGTGGTATTACTGGAAAACTGCCGCGTTAACAAAGGCGAAAAGAAAAATGACGATGCGCTGGCGCAGAAAATGGCAGCATTGTGCGACGTATACGTGAACGATGCGTTTGGTACCGCACATCGCGCCGAAGCAACAACGCACGGCATTGCAAAATTTGCGCCGATTGCCTGTGCAGGTCCTTTGTTGTCCGCAGAGTTAGATGCATTGGGCAAGGCGTTGGGCCATCCGGCGCGCCCATTGGTTGCGATTGTGGCCGGCTCCAAAGTCTCCAGTAAGCTGACTATCCTCAAATCCCTGGCAGATAAAGTCGATAACCTGATTGTCGGTGGCGGTATTGCCAATACCTTTATGCTCGCCTCTGGCCTGAAAATCGGTAAATCGCTGGCAGAGGCTGATCTGGTTGATGAAGCAAAAGCCATCATCGACATGATGGCAAAACGTGGTGCTTCCGTGCCTATTCCTACCGATGTCGTGTGTGCAAAAGAGTTTTCCCCGACAGCTGCGGCAACGGTAAAAGCCGTTGCTGATGTCGCTGATGACGACATGATTCTGGATATTGGTCCGGTGACCGCAGCGCTGCTGGCAGAGCAAATCAAAAAAGCCGGCACTATCGTCTGGAACGGTCCGGTCGGCGTGTTTGAATTTGATCAGTTTGGTAACGGTACGAAGGTATTGGCGCAGGCCATTGCGGATTCTGCCGGATTCTCGATTGCCGGTGGTGGCGATACACTGGCGGCGATTGCGAAGTACCACATTGCTGATCGCGTTGGTTATATCTCCACTGGCGGTGGTGCTTTCCTCGAGTTTTTGGAAGGCAAGACTTTGCCTGCGGTTGAGATACTGTTGCAACGCGCGGCAAAATAAGGGTTCTTTGCTGCAAAGCTTGATCATCGTTTAGCTTCATCTTATAAAAAATAATTCAGGAGACCAGATGCTGCGTGCAACCAAGATCGTCGCCACCATAGGCCCCGCGTCTAACGATGTGGCAACCCTCAAACGCATGATTAAGGCGGGCGTGAATGTTGTGCGCCTGAATTTTTCTCACGGTAAGGCGCAGGATCACATAGACCGTGCCGCGATGGTGCGTCAGGCCGCGGCTGAATGTGGTTGTGAAGTAGCCATCATGGCAGACTTGCAGGGACCTAAAATCCGTATCGGCAAGTTTGAAAATACGCGCATTGTGGTTGCTGACGGCGATAAATTCATTCTGGATGCCGATTGCAGCATCGGTAACCAGGAGCGTGTCGGCCTGGACTATAAAGCCTTGCCACGCGATGTACGTGCTGCTGATATTTTGCTGCTCAACGACGGCTTGATCGTGTTGCAGGTTGAACGGATTATCGGCAACGAGATTCATACCGTTGTGAAGATTGGCGGTGAGCTGTCGAACAACAAGGGAATCAATCGTCAGGGCGGTGGTCTGACGGCACCTGCGTTGACGGTCAAAGACATGGAGGACATCAAGACAGCGATGTCTTTTCAGGCTGATTATGTTGCCGTGTCTTTTCCAAAAAATGCGACGGATATGGAAATGGCGCGGCATTTATCGAATATTGCTGGTGAAGCCTATAATCACAAGCCGATGATGATTGCCAAGATTGAGCGTTCAGAGGCGATCCCGGCGTTGCAGGAAATTCTCGATGCATCTGATGGCATCATGGTGGCGCGCGGTGATCTGGCTGTTGAAGTCGGCAATGCCGCTGTGCCTGCGTTGCAAAAACGCATGATCAAGATGGCGCGCGCATCAAATAAACTGGCGATTACCGCGACCCAGATGATGGAATCCATGATCGTGAATGCGGTGCCGACGCGTGCGGAAGTATCCGACGTCGCCAATGCTGTACTGGATGGCACTGATGCCGTGATGGCATCGGCCGAAACGGCTTCAGGTAAATATCCGGTCGAGACAGTGGAAGCCATGTCGGCCATTTGTCTTGATGCCGAGAAATTTCAGGAGTCCAAGCTTGATTCCGATTTTATGAATTTGGCGTTCACCCGTATTGATCAGTCGATTGCGTATGGTGCGTTGTTTACCGCGCATCATCTGGGCGTTAAAGCCATCGTTGCTTTAACAGAGTCTGGCTCGACGGCTTTATGGATGAGCCGCCACAGTATTAATGTGCCTTTGTTTGCGCTGACACCGAGTATTGTCACCCAGCGTAAAGTCGCGCTGTACCGCAATGTCAGTACCTTCAATTCGCCGTATTCAACCGATCGCGATGCGGTGTTGAAAGCGGCAGAAGCTGTATTGCTGAAAAAAGGATTTGTCAGTCAGGGCGATAAGATCGTCGTGACCTGGGGCGAACCTATGGGGCAGGTCGGCGGCACGAACGCAATGAAAATAGTGAAAGTCGGCGACAACTGAGTTTGCCAGGTTAAATTTTTTAATAGTACTTCTGGAGTTTATTATGCCTCTCGTATCCATGCGTCAATTGCTGGACCACGCCGCCGAAAACGGCTACGGTCTGCCAGCGTTCAACGTCAATAATCTGGAACAAGTTACCGCGATTATGGAAGCCGCCAATGAAGTTGGCGCTCCTGTGATCATGCAAGCTTCTGCCGGTGCCCGCAAGTATGCCGGTGAAGCATTTCTGCGCCATCTGATTGAAGCTGCGGTTGAAGCGTATCCGCATATTCCTGTGGTCATGCATCAGGATCACGGACAATCGCCAGCCGTCTGTATGGCTGCGATTAAATCTGGCTTCACTTCCGTGATGATGGATGGCTCATTGATGGAGGACGGTAAATCGGTTGCCAGCTACGAATACAACGTGGAAGTGTCGCGCGAAGTGGTTAAATTTTCTCATTCCATCGGTGTGACAGTCGAAGCCGAACTCGGCGTGCTCGGTTCACTCGAAACCATGATGGGCGACAAGGAAGATGGCCACGGTGCCGACGGCAAAATGACGCGCGAACAATTGCTGACTGACGTGCAGCAAGCCGCTGATTTCGTCAAACAAACCCAATGTGATGCGCTCGCGATTGCGATTGGTACTTCCCACGGCGCGTATAAATTTTCCCGTAAGCCAACCGGCGATATTCTGGCGATCGATCGCATCAAAGAAATCCACGCACGCATTCCTAACACTCATCTGGTGATGCATGGTTCTTCTTCCGTACCACAAGAATTACTCGAAGAAATTCGTCAGTTCGGTGGCGACATGAAAGAAACTTACGGCGTGCCGGTAGAAGAAATCGTCATCGGTATTCAGAACGGCGTGCGCAAAATTAATATCGACACCGACATCCGTTTGGCGATGACAGGGGCGATTCGCCGCTATATGTTCGAAAATCCGGGCAAATTTGATCCACGTGATTACCTGAAACCAGCACGCGAAGCTGCAAAACTGGTGTGCAAGGCGCGTTATCTGTCTTTCGGCTGCGAAGGTCAGGCTGCGAAAATCAAACCTATGGCGCTCGAAAAAGTGGCCGAGCAATACAAAAAAGGCGCATTGTCGCAGATCGTCAACTAAGCTGACGTCGTATCTCAGGGCGCAGAGTATGCGCCCTGCGCATTTTTGCTGAATCAAAATTGTTGCGCCGTGAGGTGCTGAAAAAATCATGACTACCCAAATTAATTCCACTCTTCATTCGCTGCCATTGTTAGGTCGTGGCAAAGTTCGTGATAACTACGCTGTTGGTGACGATAAATTGCTGATCGTAACCAGCGATCGCTTATCTGCATTCGACGTCATCATGAACGAACCGATTCCGGATAAAGGCCGCGTCTTGAATCAGATGGCAAATTTCTGGTTTGAAAAGCTCGGTCACATCGTGCCGAATCATCTGACCGGTATCGCACCTGAGAGTGTGGTGGCTGCCGATGAAGTAGCGCAGGTACGCGGCCGCGCGGTCGTCGCGAAGCGCCTGAAACCGATTATGGTGGAAGCAGTGGTGCGTGGTTATATCATCGGTTCCGGCTGGAAGGATTATCAGGACACCGGCGCGATTTGCGGCATTAGCCTGCCTGCCGGTTTGCCGCAAGCAGCCAAACTGCCAGCACCGATTTTTACACCTGCGGCGAAAGCGGAAATGGGCGAGCATGATGAGAACATCAGCTTTGCAAAAACAGAAGAATTAATCGGTAAAGAACTGGCCGCGAAAATCCGCGACATCAGCATACAGTTGTACACTGAAGCGGCAGACTATGCGGCAACGCGCGGCATCATCATCGCTGATACGAAGTTTGAATTCGGTCTGGATGATAATGGTGTCTTGCACCTGATGGATGAAGTGCTGACGGCAGATTCCTCCCGTTTCTGGCCTGCGGATTCGTACGCAACCGGCATTTCCCCACCGTCGTTTGACAAACAATTTGTACGCGATTATCTGGAAACAATTACCAGCTGGAATAAAACTGCGCCGGCACCGGCATTACCGGAAGAAGTGATCCAGAAGACCGCGGCAAAATACCGTGAAGCGCTGGAGCGTCTGACTGGCGAGACTTTGAAGGCATAACATGACGCAAGCGAATAAAGTCCTAGTGGGTGTCGTGATGGGTTCCTCTTCTGATTGGGACGTGATGCAAAACGCCGTCGCGATTCTGAAGGAATTCGGTATTCCGTTTGAAGCGCAGGTGGTGTCGGCACACCGCATGCCGGATGAAATGTTCAGCTATGCCGAGACAGCGCGCGAACGCGGCATCCGTGCGATTATCGCCGGCGCTGGCGGCGCGGCGCATTTGCCTGGCATGATCGCAGCAAAAACCATCGTGCCAGTCTTTGGAGTGCCTGTGCCATCCAAATATCTGCGTGGCGAGGATTCATTGCTGTCGATCGTGCAGATGCCAAAAGGCATACCGGTAGCGACCTTTGCGATCGGTGAAGCCGGGGCGGCGAATGCAGCGCTGGCAGCAGTCGCAATGCTGGCGACAACCGATGAGGCATTAGCGCAAAAGCTGATCGATTTTCGTGTCAGACAGACGCAAGTCGCACGCGATATGGTGTTGCCCGTCTGAATAGCAGCAAGCATAGCCATTGCTCATCATCAGAGCTGCGGCGAGGGAAAGTTTGTCAGAGATAATTTCTCTCGCCCAGCGTTTTGACCCAGTTATTTTTTTTGCTTAATTTGTGGATAGCTGATGGAAGTAAGTCGCTTCGCTCAGGTTATTCAGTCTAATCGGGCCATTTAATCAGACTGACCTTAGTCAGCAGCATCAGTCGTTTTATATACTCCGGGGGAGTATTTTTAAACCCCCTGTGTTTTTGCCGACATTAGCTGGTTTTTTGCATTTTCAGGGGGGAGTATATGATTTCTCCTGCCTTATTCTCGTAATCGTTGGCGATGCTCAGTCATCGCGTCACTTTCAGACAGACATCATGAATATCGACAAACAAGTACGTCCTCGACAAGCCCTGTTACCCAATACAGAAAAAAGCTGTCTCGGCATTATGGGCGGCGGTCAGCTGGGTCGCATGTTCGCGCATGCCGCGCAGGCGATGGGTTACAAGGTTGCCGTGCTGGAGCCTGAGGCTGGCTGCCCTGCAGCGCAAGTTGCTGAACATCATGTACAGGCAGACTACGATAGCCCCGAAGGTCTGAAGGCCTTGCTGGCGTTGACGAAACATATTTCGACTGAATTTGAAAACGTCCCCGCGGATAGCATGAAGGAACTGGCTTACGACGGTTTCGTGTCTCCTTCCGGCGATTGCGTGTCGATTGCGCAAGACCGGCTGATAGAAAAACGCTTTTTCACCCGTTGCAGTCTGCGTACCGGTATTTTCCCGACGCCGCACTGGGGTATTTCGCGTAAGGAAGACGTGACCAGCGCGAAAGATGATTTGTTGCCTGGTATTTTAAAAACCGTGCGTCTTGGTTACGACGGCAAAGGTCAGGCGCGTGTCCGTAATCGCGAAGAACTGGCGGCAGCTTTTATCAGCATGCGCGGTCAGGCCTGCGTGCTTGAAAAAATGCTGCCACTCGCCTACGAAATTTCTGTTCTGGTCGCACGAGGTGTCGATGGTCAGGCCGTGGTTTACCCTATCGCCGAAAACGTGCATCGCGATGGCATCCTGTTCACGACGCTGGCGCCGAGCCCGAGCGTGTCTGCCGATGTCGCTGATGCTGCGCAAAAAGCCGCGTTGACGATCATAGAAGAGCTGGGCTACGTCGGCGTGCTGTGCATCGAATTTTTTGTGCTGACCGATGGCACTCTGGTCGTGAATGAAATGGCACCGCGTCCGCATAACAGCGGCCATTACACCATTGATGCCTGCGTCAGCAGCCAGTTTGAACAGCAGGTTCGTGCGCTCGCACAGTTGCCGTTGGGCGATGTGCGTCAGCATTCACCTGCAGCGATGCTGAATATTCTTGGCGATGTCTGGTTCAGCGGCGGCAGCGACACGCCACGTGAACCCGCCTGGGATCAGATACTCGCAATACCGGGCGCTCACTTGCACTTGTATGGTAAGGCGGAAGCACGGCGCGGGCGCAAGATGGGACACATCACTTTCGTTGCGCCAACGATGGAACAAGCGCGGGCAGCATTGCATCAAGCCTGCGGCATTTTAGGTCTGGCAGCACCGGAGCAGGCATGAATGTAGTGGTATCAACACCCGACGCAATTGTCACGGCAGCGCAGGCGCTGGAGGCTGGTCGTCTGGTCGCATTTCCGACTGAAACCGTCTACGGGCTCGGGGCCGACGCTGAAAACCCGGCTGCAGTCGCTGATATTTATAAAGCCAAGGGACGTCCATCGGATCATCCTGTGATCGTGCATGTTGCTCCCGGTGCCGATATCCGTTATTGGGCAAAAGATATTCCGCATGAAGCAGATCAGTTGATTGCAGCATTCTGGCCGGGACCGTTGACGCTGATTTTAAAACGTGCCGATCATATTCCGGATGCGGTTTCCGGCGGACAGGATACAGTTGGCATACGCTGTCCTTCGCATCCTGTGGCGCAACAATTATTGCTTGCTTTTAAAAACGGCAAAGGCGGCGTTGCTGCCCCTTCGGCAAACAAATTTGGTCATGTCAGCCCGACGCTGGCACAGCATGTGACCGAGGAATTTGACCAGGAAATTTTGCCTGGCGGCCTGATTGCCGCGGTGCTTGACGGTGGTCAGAGTGAGGTAGGAATTGAATCGACGATCGTTGATCTGAGCCGCTTGGCGACACATGGCCCGGTATTGCTGCGCCCGGGGCAGATCGGTTCTGCCCAGCTAGCCAAAGTGCTAGGCGTGACACCTGCCAGCCCGGACGCCGCTGCACCGCGTGCTTCCGGCACCCTCGATGCCCATTACGCGCCGCAAACACCGGTGGTGCTGGTAGCGCTTGCTGAGTTGGATAATGTTGCTGCGCAATTGCAGGCAAAAGGGAAAACGATCGCATTGCTCTGTTACCAGTCGCATCCCGGAATCGTGGCGCTGGCAGTGCGGCAGTTACCGGCAGATGCGGCTGGTTATGCACATGATTTGTATGCCGGTTTGCGTGAACTGGATCATACCCATGCTGATCTGATTCTGGTTGAAGCGATACCACAGGATAAAGAATGGCTGGGCGTGAATGACCGCTTGCGACGCGCCGCGTTTGATTCACGGGATGTTTTACAGAAAATACTGCAAGCCTGAGTTGACGCCATGCTTGACGGCATCCGTGGTAGTTTTTGGTATTTGCGCGATTTATTTATAGATGATTTTCATCACCAGAATAAACATCGCCAGTGCCAGCGTCACCGCGTTCGCAATGATGATGGGCCAGGCATGCAACAGTATTCCGTAGACCATCCACATCAGCACGCCGCAAACCATGATCAGATACATACCGGTGGAAACGCCTTCGGCACGCTTGTGTTGCCAGGTTAACCAGGCTTGTGGCACAAACGCACTGGTAGTCAGGCAAGCGGCGATATAGCCGATCACATCGGATGTCAGTGTCAACATGGCAGGTTATTTGGATGATGCGTGGATAAACTGGCCACCGTGAAAAATCAGCGGTGCCTGTTGGGTGAATTCGCAATGTTCAACTTCACCAACAAAAATGACGTGATCGCCTTCGGGATAGCGGCTGCGGTTATGGCATTCAAACCAGGCAGAGGCGCCTTTCAGTATAGGATGACCGGTACGCGACAAGGTGTATTCGACGCCCTCGAACCTGTCAGTTTTACGACTGGCAAACTGCTCTGCCAGCCAGGCTTGTTGGTCTGACAGTACGTTAACCACATAATGTGAGTTGCCGGTGAACACAGGCATGCTATTGGCAGCGTTACCGAGGCTCCATAAAACCAGTGGCGGCTCGAGTGAAACAGAATTGAATGAGCTGGCAGTGAGGCCGAGAAACTGTCCGTTTGCCAGCTTGGTGGTAATGACTGTCACGCCGGTCGCAAACTGAGACAGGGCGTGGCGGAAGTGGCGGGTATCAAAATCACGTTTTTCGGCGCGGGGAGAGCGGGTATGCATCAGTCATCCATCAATTTTTGCGACATTATCCCAGATTTTGCTGTGGCCGTTGATCTGCGGCAGGTATTCCCTCTTGGGACGGGCGACTGTGGTAAACTTGCGCCCTTGTCAGAATCTGGATTCATACTTTAAGTAATTGATTCTTTTGGTTTTTTTATTTTATCTTAAGACTTGTGCAAAATGGCCCTGGCGGCTTGATCGTTCCGGATTGCACTCAGTGTATGGCCTTCGTGGTTATGTCCAGTCTGCATAATTTTGTACCGGTCTTATCTTTAAATGAAGTGATAACTATGTTCCTGACTACAATTTGCCGTCGCCTCAGTTTACTGCTGGTCTTGTTCGGTCTGACATGTACAGTTTTTGCACAAGGTGTGACGCAACGTCAGTTTCCGCCGAACACCATGCGTGGTGAACTCGATATGTCCTCGTATCCGGATATCCGTTTGGATGGAAAACCACGCTACCTGGCACCATCCAGCCGCATATACAACGCGGATAATCTGATCGTGCTGGCGGCCTCGCTGGATGCGCCGAAAATTGTGGTGAATTACACGGAGAATTCTTTCGGTGATATTGATAAGGTCTGGATACTGACATCGGATGAGATGCCGAAACAATTACCCAAGCCAGAAGTCTGGGCACCGATACCATTTAAAAATCCGGAAATTAAGTAAGTTTTCGTCGGCTGTCTTCTCGCTGTCAGCAGATGTCGCTTTGTTTGAGAATGTGAATCGGTTTTCCTGCGTGATGAGTTTGTGTATGTTCGAATACAGCCGGAATCCGGTTATTGCCTGCGGCCTTGTTCATATTGAGAAAGCGGGCTGTTTTACTGAAAAAAATGATGCAAAAAAAAGTATTTATTAAAACCTTCGGTTGCCAGATGAATGAGTACGACTCAGACAAAATGGCAGACGTGTTGAATGCCGCTGATGGCATGGTAAAAACCGACTCTCCGGATGATGCTGACGTGATTCTGTTGAATACCTGCAGCGTGCGCGAGAAAGCATCCGAGAAAGTGTTTTCGGATCTGGGTCGTCTGCGTGAACTGAAGCGTAAAAGGCCTGATCTGCTGATCGGTGTCGGTGGCTGTGTCGCCTCGCAGGAAGGCGATGCCATCATCAAACGCGCGCCGTATGTTGATGTCGTATTTGGCCCGCAGACTCTGCACCGCTTGCCGCAACTGATTGATGCACGCCGCTTGTCCGGCCGCTCGCAGGTTGATATCAGTTTTCCGGAAATCGAAAAGTTTGATCACATGCCACCAGCGAAGGTGGAAGGTGCCACCGCCTACGTTTCTATTATGGAAGGCTGCAGCAAATATTGCAGTTACTGCGTGGTTCCTTATACTCGTGGTGAAGAAGTGTCACGTCCTTTTGATGATGTGCTGGCTGAGGTGGCCGGTCTTGCCGCGCAAGGTGTGAAAGAAATTTCTTTGCTGGGGCAGAACGTCAATGCCTACCGTGGCGTGATGGAAGATGGCGAGATTGCTGACTTTGCTTTGCTGATTGAATATGTCGCTGAATTTCCGCAGATAGAACGGATTCGTTTCGTCACCAGCCACCCGAAAGAATTTACTCAGCGACTGATCGACTGCTACGCAAAAGTGCCGAAATTGGTGAACCACTTATACCTTCCTGCACA
This sequence comes from Undibacterium sp. FT79W, assembly GCF_014284215.1. Classification (NCBI taxonomy): domain Bacteria; kingdom Pseudomonadati; phylum Pseudomonadota; class Betaproteobacteria; order Burkholderiales; family Oxalobacteraceae; genus Undibacterium; species Undibacterium sp. FT79W. The sequence continues at coordinate 39,944 of NZ_JACOGB010000012.1, forward strand.
ACACGGATCAGACCGTATTTTGTCAGCAATGAAGCGTGGCTATACCGCAATCGAATATAAATCCGTACTGCGCCGCCTGAAGCAGGTGCGACCTGAGATGTCGGTCTCGTCTGATTTTATCGTCGGTTTCCCCGGCGAGACGGACGAAGATTTCAATGCCTTGATGAAGCTGATTGATGATGTCGGTTTCGATAACAGCTTCAGCTTTATCTTCAGCCCGCGCCCCGGTACGCCAGCCGCCAATCTTGCCGATGACACGCCAGCAGAACTGAAGTTACGTCGCTTGCAAACCTTGCAGGCAGTCATTGATGCAAATACCAAAAAATACAGTAACGCGATGATAGGTACCGTGCAGCGCATTCTGGTGGATGGGCCTTCGGTCAAAGACCCGAATGAGTTACAGGGGCGTACGGAAAATAATCGGGTAGTGAATTTTGCCGGCGGCAAAGAATTGATAGGAACGCTGGTAAATACGCGCATTACTGAATCTTATAATTATTCCTTGCGTGGTGAGTTGATTGACGAGACTGTGACTGCATGATGGCAAAGACCCCGGTGCCCGTTTCTCATTTCATTCCGCAACCGCTGGATAACACCCGCCTCGCCCACTTATGCGGCCCGCTGGACGAAAATTTGCGCCAGATTTCAGCTGCGCTGGATGTGACGATTTTTCGTCGCGGTGAAAAATTTATTATCAGCGGACATAACGCTGAACGGGCATTGGCATTACTCGAGCAGTTTTATCTGCTGGCGAAAAAGCCGGTATCGGTGGATGAGGTGCAGTTAGCCTTAGTCGAACAAACGGCGCATCAGAACCAGAAAATGCCGACGCTGGCAGCGTTGGAAGAATCCGCTGAAGAAATAAACGCTGGTGAACTTGAAAGCCCGGTGCTGAAAACCCGCCGTAGCGATTTGCGCGGCAGAACACCGCACCAGACCCAGTATCTGCGGGCGGTAGTGGAACACGATATTACGTTTGGGATTGGCCCTGCCGGTACCGGTAAAACGTATCTCGCCGTTGCCTGTGCCGTGGATGCGCTGGAGCGCGATGCGGTCAAACGGATTATTCTGACGCGTCCGGCGGTTGAGGCCGGTGAGCGCCTGGGTTTCTTGCCGGGTGATCTGGCGCAAAAGGTTGATCCGTATCTGCGTCCTTTGTACGATGCCTTATACGACTTGTTAGGTTTTGACCGCACTCAGAAAATGTTTGAGAAACAGGCGATAGAGATTGCACCGCTGGCTTATATGCGCGGCCGTACCTTGAATCACGCCTTCATCATTCTCGACGAGGCACAGAACACCACACCGGAACAAATGAAAATGTTCCTGACCCGCATCGGTTTTGGCAGCAAGGCTGTCGTCACTGGCGACGTCACGCAGGTGGATTTGCAGCGTGGTCAGAAAAGTGGTCTGATCGATGCTTGCCAGGTACTGAAAGATGTACGCGGTATCGCTTTCACACAATTCACCAGTGCTGATGTTGTGCGCCATCCTCTGGTCGGACGCATCGTCGATGCTTACGAAACGGCGAATGCAGGTACCACTGCGCAGAGCGCGGCACTCGGTTTATTAAAAAATACAACGCAATTCAGTTCTGTACATCATGGCCGAAAAAAGTAATTCCAAACATAAACTGAGTTTATCAGTTCAATACGCAGACCCGCGCTTGCAAGAAATATTACCGCGCCCTTTGTTGCGTAAAACGGTACAGGCCGCCTTATATTTTCCGGCGGAACTGACGTTAAGATTTGTCGATGCAGAGGAAGGGCAGGTATTGAATCGCGATTATCGCGGTAAAGATTATGCGACCAATGTGCTGACGTTTGCGTATACCGAAGAGGAGGATGCCGAAGTCACTCAGGCCGATATTATTCTGTGTACTGATGTGTTGCAGCGCGAAGCCAGTGAACAGAAAAAATCCGTCGTCGAGCATGCGCAGCACTTGATTGTTCACGGTGTGCTGCATGCACAAGGTTATGATCATGAGACGGATGAAGAAGCCGAAGAGATGGAGGCGCTGGAAATCGCCATCCTCGCCGGTTTAGGCCTTGCAAATCCTTATCAAGACTAAGCTTCAGTATGAAAATGCCGCGCTCTCACCAGCATCATGGCCGCCGTATCAGTATGGGCGGACGTGATGTTGTCGCTTTTGGCCTCGACCGCCATTATCTGCAGGACATTTATTTTTATGCGATGACATCAAGCTGGACGATGTTTTTTTTCGCTGCAGCCGTGGTGTATCTGATTTTTAATATGGTGTTTGCCGGTTTGTATGCGCTCGGGGATCATCCTGTTGCGAATCTGACGCCGGATAATTTTCTCGGATATTTTTTCTTCAGCGTAGAGACACTGGCAACGGTCGGCTACGGCAATATGCATCCACAAACGGTCTATGCACATGTGATTTCGTCTGTGGAAATATTTATCGGAATGTCCAGTGTGGCATTGACGACAGGTGTGATGTTTGCGCGCTTTTCGCGTCCGCGCTCGAACATTATTTTCGCCGATCATCCGGTTTGCCACATGGTTGACGGGCGACGATTACTGATGATACGTCTGGCGAATGCCCGCATGAATATCATCAGTGAAGCATCGGCAAAACTGCGTCTGGTTAAAAATCATGCTTCTCCCGAGACAGGCAGCTTCCGTAAAATTCTTGATCTGGAACTGGAGCGTGACCACCACCCCATTTTTAGTCTGGGTTGGACTGTGATACATGTGATCGACGAGTCCAGTCCTTTATACGGTTACACCAAAGAACAACTGAATGAACTCAATGCGGCATTGGTGCTGAGTATCGAAGGGCTGGATGAAATGACGAATCAGAGTCAGAGGGCGCGTCATTATTATCCGTGTTCATCGATACGCTGGAATCATCGCTATGTTGATATATTGAAGTTTCAAGGCGATACACCGCATTTGCATTATGCAAAATTCCATGAATCCGAGAATCTGGATGACATACACTGATGCGTTGTCGTGTTTTGCCGGCATGTGCAATACGTGCGACCGGCTTGATTGTAAATCTCGTTAATCGTCATTTAATAACAACCTAATAGCCATCGAATAGCCGTCTTTTTGTGAAATAACAAGGTGAATGCCTTAACAAAATTTTGGAATCAGGCGTATTTGTTGTATTCTGTAGGATTGAAACAACGGCGTCACGCCTCCTATGCAAGAGCACTCTAGTAAGGTCAGATCAACTGACCTTAAACCCCACAGGTCATTGTTTGAACGATTGACCGCATTCATATCCCCCGAACCTGAAAATCGCGCTGAACTGTTAGAAGTTCTGACCGATGCACAAGAACGCAATCTGATCGACGCTGATGCACTGGCAATGATAGAAGGCGTATTCCAGGTATCTGATCTTTCCGCCCGCGATATCATGGTGCCACGCGCACAAATGGACGTTGTCGATATTTCCCGTCCGCTGGAAGAATGGATGCCGGAAGTACTGCGTACCGCGCATTCGCGTTTCCCTGCTATCGATGGTGACCCTGAAAAAGTGGTCGGGATTCTGCTGGCGAAGGATTTGCTCCGCTATTACGCAGAAGAAGTGTTCGATGTGCGGGATATGCTGCGTCCCGTTATTTACATACCTGAATCAAAGCGTCTGAATGTACTGTTGCGCGATTTCCGTGCCAATCATAATCACATGGCGATGGTGGTTGATGAATATGGTGGCATTGCAGGCGTCATTACGATCGAAGATGTGCTGGAACAAATCGTCGGTGACATTGATGATGAATACGATTTAGATGAAGAAGAAGACAATATTCTGGCGCTGGAAAATAAAGGTAATGGCAAGCGCTGGCGCATCAAAGGTCTGACTGAACTTGAGCAGTTCAACAGTGTTCTTGGTGCGCATATGCCAGGTAATGAGTTGGAAAGCATCAGCGATTTTCTGATACGCCATCTTGGTCAGGTACCGCATAAAGGCGATGAGTTTGAAATCGGTAATTTACATTTTGAGGTATTACGCGCCGATGCTGTTGAGGTGCAGATCTTGCAGGTTGAGCAGCGACCAGCAAACTTGTTGAAAGAATGAGGCTGGTTTGCTGAAACGATTGTCACCAGCGGTTTTGCTTTCCACTCTGTCTTTCCGTTCTGCGCTGCTGGTGATGGCGCTGGCGGGTGTGGTGACCGTTGCGGGCTTTGCCCCATTCGGTTTCTGGTCGGCTCAATTGCTGAGCATGGCTTTATTCGCCTCTTTGCTGCTCCGGCCAGGACAGCAGGCATTTTCTATCCGCCAGTCCGCTGCTCTGGCTTGGGTATTCAGCTTCGTCAGTCTGTTTACTGCAACCAGTTGGTTGTTAGTTGCCATGACGCGTTATGGTGGCATGCCCATCTTTCTTGCTGTTATCGCGCTTGCTTTACTCACATCTTATCTGGCGTTGTTTGCCGCGATGTGTGCGGCAACGCTCGCCTGGCTGCGGCAACGTTGGCAAGTTAATCCCACAATCTGTGCCGTATTGTTATTCCCTGCTTTATGGCTGCTGAATGAATGGCTGCGCGGTTATTTATTCACTGGCTTTCCATGGGCAATTATCGGCTATGCACATACTGCCAGTCCGCTCGCGGGCTATGCGCCTGTGCTTGGCGTTCTTGGGCTAGGCTGGCTCGTCGCTCTCTGCGCAGGCGGATTGGGTTTGATGATCTTTACAAACAGCAGGCGTGTACGCTTGTTGGTTCTTGTCGCTGTCATTGCGCTGTTTGGTGGCGGTCAGTATCTGACCACGATCACATGGACTCAGCCCCTGGGTCAGCCTTTAACTATCAATCTGATACAGGGCAATGTCGAACAGGATAAAAAATTCGATCAGGATCACCTGAATGATTCTCTGCATTTGTACCATGATCTGATACTGCAATCGAAAGCGGATCTGGTCGTCACGCCGGAAACGGCATTGCCGATGTTGTCATCGCAATTGCCGCCGGATTATTTGCCTGCCATTAACGCGTTTGCACAAAAAAATCAGAGTGCAGTTGTGCTCGGTGTTGCCGTGCACGACGGTGGCAGTCGCTATGCAAACAGCGTTTTAGGTTTCTCTCCGTCTTATGAGCAGCAAGCCTATCGCTATGACAAGCATCATCTGGTGCCTTTCGGTGAATTTATTCCTTTCGGTTTTCGTTGGTTTGTCGATCTCATGCATATTCCTTTGGGTGACTTTACCAAGGGGAATGTGATTCAGGCACCGATGCAGGTGCGTGATCAGTTTGTGTTGCCGAATATCTGTTATGAAGATCTGTTTGGTGACGAAATAGCTGCACAACTGGCGTCACAAAACGGTTCTGGTAAAGCGGTTACCAGCCTGTTGCTGAATGTCTCGAATATGGCATGGTACGGTGATTCCATTGCGATCCCTCAGCATTTACAGTTTTCCATGATGCGTGTTCTGGAAACGGGGCGTCCTATGCTGCGGGCGACAAATACTGGTGCGACTGCGGTAATTGACGTTGGTGCGCGACTGGTGACGCAACTGCCCTACCTGCAACAGGGGATATTGCAGGCGACAGTGCAGGGGCGGCAAGGCATGACGCCGTATATACGTTGGGGCAATGCACTCGTGATGTTGCTGGCACTATGCAGTCTGATACTTGCAGCTTATTTGACTCACAGATCTGCGCGTTCATGTCAGCGCGAGTCCTGAAGCGTCGTCTGTAAGCTCTGTTGATTTTGAAATAGAAAATGCCGCCCATTTGTTAAAACGGGCGGCATTTTTTTCATGAACTTCATCCTGCTGATGCGTTACTGCGTCATTGTGATTTCGCAGCGAATCAGGCTTTCTTGCTGTTGATTTCTATATCGGCCAGGCATTCTTTACCGCGCTGACTGATTTCATGCAGTCCTGATTCGGGATTGATTTGTATGTGTCCCTTTTTTTCCAGAAATATAGCGACAGGCCCGGACAGCTTGGTCTCGGCGTCATTTGCAATTGCGCGCAGGCCATCGATACATTGTTTGATGAATAAAACCTGACGACCGTTCTCAGTCAGTTCCAGGCTGCCGTCCTTACGGTACGCGACCAGTTTGATACCGGTCAGACGTTTCGTATTTCTGCCTATGCAGGCATTAGGTTTAACGTTTTTAGGCAGTTTGCTGATCTGTTCCAGAGCATCGTATTCATCAATACTTAATTTGTGATTCATTGTGGCTTTCTTTTTCGGGATGTCGCTGAACTGAAGCTGCCAGCGACGATATTTACTGCAATTGTTGCCAATATCCACAGATCAGCGGACATATGCCTCACCGGTCTGGCAGAGATATTTTCGAATGGGAATATATCATAGCACCGCCAACTTTCCCGGTTTTGCGCCGTGATCATGGAATTCAAATTTTTCGGTAGCAGGCGAGAAAGGGCTTGTGAAACGCCATTTGCTAAATGACGTCACTAAGTGAGGCAATAAGTGAGGCAATAAATCGCCGGAAGTAGTTGAACTACATTTGCTGATTTGTTCTTTGTGGAAGAAACGCAACGAGGTGACACCTTATCTACTCTTAGTTTTCGCATGGGTTTGATAGTTAAAGTAGTTTTTTGTAGTCTCCGTTTGACAAATAATCTAGTTTTAGTACAAAATTGTTTTCGGAACGTTGGGTTCTGAGTGCACTTTGAAACAAAGTATCACTCCTGAAGTGTAGGTCAAATATAAGAGTGAGGGGACATTAAATGAAGCACGCTATGCAGAAGCGCGAGCATGGGCAGGATTTTGCGCGCCCGGGTTTTAAGTTGAGTCCTGTTGCGGCAGGTTGTGCAGTGTTGGTCTTGAGTCTGACCGGTATTGCACATGCACAGCAGACTGCAGAAAACACTGTCGTCGTTACCGGTATCCGCAAAGGTATCGAAGATGCGATCAGTGTGAAAAAAAATTCTAATTCCATCGTCGAAGCGATTTCTGCTGAAGATATCGGCAAATTGCCCGATACCAGCATTGCTGAATCGATTGCCCGCTTGCCAGGTTTATCCGCGCAACGTGTGAATGGTCAGGCACAACAAATCAGTATTCGTGGCACCTCCGGCGATTTATCGACGGTCACACTGAATGGCCGTGAACAAGCCAGCACCAGCGCCAGCCGTGTGGTTGAGTATGACCAGTATCCTTCCGAACTGATCAACGGTGTGACTGTCTATAAAACTGCAGACTCATCTCTGGTCGGACAAGGTCTGTCAGGCACGGTTGATTTGCAGACTGTTAAGCCGCTGGCATTTGGCGGACGCACTATTTCCCTCAATGCGCGCGGCGAGAAAAATTCTCTCGGCAGTGAAAGCCCGGGCGCACCAAGTACCGGCAATCGTTTCAGCGCGTCCTACATTGATCAGTTTGCGAACCGCACCATCGGTCTGGCTGTCGGCGTTGCGCACAGCGACAAACCGAACGTCAATAATTTTTTCGAAACCTGGAACTGGGTTGAAGGAAATAACGGCGTCCCTGCAGGCGTTAAAGCTCCACAAGGTGTGAAGGGGCTGGCAATCACAGGTAATTCCAAACGTGATGGCGTGATCGGCGTACTCGAGTGGCGGCCATCGAAAAATTTTATCTCGACGCTGGATACTTACTATTCCAAATTGTCGCAAAATGAAATTCGCCGTGGCGTGGAAGTGCCTTTGGAAAGCTGGTCCGGTGCAAATTTCTCTAATCTGAATATTGTCAACGGACTCGCCCTTGGCGGTACGATCAATGCCAGCCCTGTGATACGGAATAACTGGTTCACCAAAGAGAGTGATATCAAAGCATTTGGCTGGAATAATAAATTCACTGTTGATCAATGGACTGCCGTTGCCGATTTCAGCCATTCATCGGCAAACATTCATGAAAAACTCATAGAGATCAACTCTGGTCGCAGCGCAGGTAATATCTCCTACAATTATCTGAACGGACGTGACATTCCTACCTTTACTTTTGCTGACAGTCTTTCCGATCCTTCAGCGATCAGCATAGGCGGCAAATACGGCGACGGTTATGTGAATGTTCCATCGTTGAGTGACAAGCTCAATTCCATCCGCTTCAGTCTGAAGCGCGATTTCACCGATGGCATGATTTCCAGCGCGGAAGTTGGCGTGAATTATTCTAAACGTGAAAAGACGAAAGAGCACCTGGAAACCGGCTTCGATAAAATCGGCGCAGGGACGTTTTCTCCTGGCGTTTTGTATAGTCCTCAGGACCTCAGTTTCGTTGGCTTACCAAGCACGCTGAGCTGGGATATTCCGGGTGTTTTGTCCTCTAATTTCGGCCCCTACAAAGCCGCAGTCCTGAATCCATGGGGCGCGACAAAAAACTGGTCTCTGACAGAAAAAGTTACGACCGGTTATGCGAAGCTGAATCTGGAAACGATGGTGTCCAATATTCCTGTGTCGGGTAACGTTGGTGCACAGGTCGTGCGTACGGATCAGTCATCGACATCAAATGCTTTGTTGTCTTGGCCTATCGCTGCTTTGGTGCCAATTACCGACGGAAAGACTTATACCGACGTTTTACCTAGTGTGAATCTGGCAGCTAATTTGCCTGGTGATCAGGTAATCCGTTTTGGTATTGGTAAATCGATTGCCCGGGCTAAGCTGGATGAGCTGAATGCAGCGCGTGAAGTCGGTTTGTCTAACGGCAAAACCGGAACACCAAGCGGTAACGGTGGTAATGCGCAGCTTGATCCATGGAAGGCAGATTACATTGATCTCTCTTACGAAAAATATTTCGGCAAGAAAGCCTACGTCTCTGCAGCGATATTCTATAAAAACCTGAAATCATATATCTACAAGCAAACGACTCCTTATGATTTCTCGGCCATGAATATTGCAGGTGCGACGACAAATATCGGTACATTTACCCAGCCTATCAATGGTCAGGGTGGTAAGCTCGAAGGTCTGGAACTGGCGGCATCGTTGCCACTGGATTTGCTGACCCCAGCATTGGATGGCTTTGGACTGACAGCCAATCTGTCGTTGACCAATAGCGCTATTTCTATCAAAGACAGTCGCTTCGGCAGTCAGAGCATTCCTTTGCCAGGTCTGTCCAAGAGCGTTGCAAATATTACGGCTTACTATGAAAAGAACGGCTACTCTGCACGTATCAGTCAGCGCCGCCGTAGCGATTTTGTTGGCGAAATCGGTGGCCCGGGTGGACAGAACGAGCTGACCTTTGTGAAGGCGGATAATGTCGTCGATCTGCAACTTGGCTATGATTTTTCCAGTGGATTTGCGAAAGGCGCATCGTTGCTGTTCCAGGTGAATAATCTGACCGATACCGCGTTCCAGACGTATTCCGGTTCGCCTGATCGTCCACGCGGCTACCAGAAGTATGGTCGCCAGATGTTTGTCGGTATCAATTACAAAATGTAATTGCCCCGGTAATTCAGCACTGTAGTGAATCTGACCCTTCTCTGACGCATGCCGGAGAAGGGTTTTTCAGCATGGTTGTTATCGTCGCCATCTGAAAAACATTCAAGCATAAAATGTGAAGACTTTGCGGTCGCAATGCCAGATTTGATCCGGCCTCACACATCATACGGGGACACCAAGATGCCTAGTTTGACCAATAAACCCCTGCTTTCTTTCTGGCAGTTGTGGAATATGAGTTTCGGATTTTTTGGAATTCAATTCGGGTTTGCATTACAGAACGCCAATACCAGCCGCATATTTTCAACCCTGGGTGCCAGCCCGGATGATCTCCCTTTATTCTGGCTGGCGGCGCCGGTCACCGGTCTGCTGGTGCAGCCCGTGATAGGCTATCTCAGCGATCACACCTGGCATCCGACATGGGGCCGTCGTCGGCCATTCTTTTTTATCGGTGCAATTCTGGCCTCGCTGGCCCTGTTTCTGATGCCGAATTCTTCTGCGTTATGGATGGCCGTCCTGGTGCTGTGGCTGATGGATGCGGCGATCAATGTGTCGATGGAGCCGTTCCGCGCCTTCGTTGGTGACAAGCTGAATTCTGAACAGCAGACAGCAGGATTTGCGATGCAGACTTTTTTCATCGGTTGCGGTGCGGTCATTGCATCATTGCTGCCGACCCTGTTTTCAGACGTGTTTGGTTTCAGTAATGAGTCATTGAACGGTACGATTCCTGAGACTGTCCGCTATTCATTCTATGCCGGTGGTGCTATCTATTTTCTGGCAGTGATGTGGACGGTATTTTTCAGCTACGAATTGCCACCGGCCGATCTGCAGGCGTTTCAGGCGGCTCGTCAAAAAAAGATCGGAATGGCTCACGTAGTCAAAGAGATCATGGCCGGATTTCGTCAGATGCCACAGACCATGGCGCAACTGGCGATCGTGCAGTTTTTTACGTGGATTGCTTTGTTTTCGATGTGGATTTACACCACGTCAGCTGTGGCCGATAAGGTATTCGGCACGACGGATTCTCATTCCGGTATTTTTCAGGATGCTGGAAATTGGGTTGGAACCATGTTTGCCGTCTACAACGGTGTGTCTGCGCTGGCAGCATTTTTGCTACCGGTTTTCGCTCGCCTGACCAGCAAAAAAACGGTGCATCTGACCTGTCTTGTGCTCGGTGGTCTGGGCTTGATGAGCATGTTCCTGATCACCCAAAAAGAATGGCTGCTGCTGCCTATGATCGGTGTCGGTGTTGCATGGGCCAGTATTCTGACTATGCCGTATTCGATACTCGCGTCTGCACTGCCGGCTGAAAAGATGGGCTACTACATGGGCGTGTTTAACTTCTTTATCGTAATCCCACAAATTGTCAGCGGCTTGTTGTTAGGCTTTGTGACGAAGACTTTCTTTCACGGACACACCATGCAAACGCTGGTGCTCGGTGGTGCCTGCATGATACTGGCGGGCTTGCTGACTCTGATCGTGAAAGATGAGTCGCATAGATAAACCACGATGCCGTTTGGTTTAAAAAATCATCTTTATTTTTGTCGGAGTTTTGATTGTATTACGCTGATTTGAATTCAGGTTGCGGTGTCTCCAATCTCCTCTGGCGCAACCTGATACTTTTCTTTCGTCTGCGCCCCAATTCCGCATTGACCGGTAAGAGCTCCGCCATGAAAAAAAACCTCTTGTTCTGTATTTCATTTTTGTTCCTTTGTTTTAGCAGTTTATGTGTATCGCCTTCAGCCCGCGCAGAGAGTACGGGCAATGAAGTTCGCTTGAATGCAAAAAGCCACGGCAGCGATAGAAGCCAAAAAAATAAAATTTCATTGTCTGAGAAACCCTTCTTTACCTGGGACAATGCGACCATCTATTTTTTACTGACCGACCGTTTTTACAATGCAAATTCTGCGAATGATCTTGCTTACAGCAGGAAAAAAGATGCGGCACCATTGCGTGGTTATATGGGCGGTGATCTGGCGGGAATTACTGCGAAAATAAAAGAAGGCTATTTCAATCAGCTGGGTGTGGATGCGATCTGGCTGACACCGCCAGTCGAACAGATACATGGCGCGACAGACGAGGGCAGTGGCAAATCATACGGTTTTCATGGTTATTGGGCGCGCGATTTCACCAGCGTTGATGCCAATCTTGGCACCGAAGCAGATATGCGTGAACTGGTCGATACCGCGCATGCACATGGTATTCGGATTTTGCTGGATATCGTCATGAATCACGTCGGCCCGCAGACTGAGCAAGATACTGCCTGGCCGGAAAGTTGGGTGCTCCATGCGCCTGTCTGTACCTACAAGGATGTGGCTAGTACCGTCAGTTGCACACTGGTGCAAGGTTTGCCGGATATCCGTACCGATAGCAACGAGGCGACGCCATTGCCGCCATTTCTGATCGATAAATGGAAAGCCGAAGGCCGTTATGCCAAAGAAATCAGCGAGCTTGATCAATTTTTTCAACGTACCGGCTATCCGCGTGCGCCAAAGTATTATCTGATGAAATGGCATACCGACTGGATACGGAAATACGGTGTTGACGGCTTTCGCGCCGATACCGTCAAGCACGTTGAGCCAGGTGTCTGGAAAGAACTGAAGCAACTCGCCAGCAGTGCTTATGAAGAGTGGAAAACCGCAAACCCCAAGAAAAAAATCGGGGACACGCCTTTTTTTATGACCGCAGAAGTTTATGGTTATTCGATCACTGAAGGCCAGAAGTTCACGATGGATGGTGGCAGCCAGATTAATTTTTACCAAAACGGTTTTGATAATCTGATTAATTTTGGCTTCAAGTCTGATGCGAAGAAAGATCGTGAGCAGCTCTTCAGCACGTATTCAGCGCGACTGCACGGTGATTTGCAAGGTTATTCGGTTCTCAACTACATCAGCTCTCACGATGACAGCACACCTTTTGATCTGCAACGACACCAGCCTTTTGAGGCTGCGACGCGACTCTTGCTGAGTCCGGGCGCAGCGCAGATTTATTATGGCGACGAAACCGCGCGTGATATCGATGTGAAAGAAGCGCAGGGCGATGCCAGACTGCGTTCCTTCATGAACTGGGACGCGCTGAAAGCCAATGCTATGCAACAGGATTACCGGATTGCCGATGTACTCGCACACTGGCAAAAGCTCGCGTCATTCAGAAGGCTGCATCCTGCCATTGGCGCGGGAATACATCAGAAAATCAATGATCGTCCTTATACATTCAAGCGCACATACGACGACCACGGGCGGCGCGACAAGGTAGTCGTGGCACTGGATTTACCCACACATCAGGATAATCCGATTTCAGTTGCCGGCGTATTTTCTGATGGTCAGCGATTACGTGACCATTATTCAGGAAAGACTGCAATCGTCATTAACGGCCACGTGACTTTTGCGAGCCAGTTTCCGATTGCTCTGATCGCACAGGATGCACCATGAAACAGAAAATTCATTTCAAACGCATCTCATGTCTGGCAATGCTGGCGCTGTTGATGCAGTTCTGTGTGACTGATCTTGCCGCGCAAAATCTCAACCGCAGCATACAGCGTGTTTCTGTTCAGCCTGCTTATCTCGAAGTGGTAACAAATGATGGCCGCTATCTATTCAAGCCGTATACAAAAAATATTATCGAGACCAGTTTTATTCCGGCGGGCGAGCATTTTCAGCAAGCCTCACATGCGGTGGTGTTGGCGCCGGAAAAAATCAAGGCACAGCTTCGCAGCGATACGCAGCATCTCAGCTATATCGCCGGCAATATGGCAGTTCATATCAATCGTGCGCCATTCCAGATCAGTTATACCTACAAAAATAAAGCCCTGATTGCAGAACATCAGGGTTATCAGCAATCGGCACAGGGGCGAAGCCTGGATTTCCGGCTGGATCAGGATGAGGCTTTATATGGCGCAGGTGCCCGCGCCCTTGGCATGAACCGGCGTGGTTATCGCCTGCCTTTATATAACAAAGCGCATTACGGTTACGAAGAACATTCCGAGCAAATGAATTTTGCTATGCCCCTGGTTTTTTCTTCCAAAATGTACGGCATACATTTTGATAATCCGACGACAGGATTTCTCGATCTCGATAGTAAAAAAAATAATCTGCTCGCCTATGAAAGCCTGAGCGGACGCCAGACTTATCAGGTGATTGCGGGCGATAGCTGGGAAGACATCGTTTCTGCGTACACGCAACTGACAGGCAGGCAACCATTGCCACCACGTTGGGCCTTCGGTAATTTCGCCAGCCGCTTTGGCTATCATTCAGAATCCGAGGCACGTTCAGTACTGGCGAAATATAAGGAAGAGCAGATTCCTGTTGATGCGATTATTTTTGACCTGTACTGGTTCGGAAAGCAGATCAAAGGAACCATGGGCAATCTCGCTTTTGATCGCGATAATTTCCCGCAACCCAAAAAAATGATTGCCGACTTTGCGCAACAAGGCGTCAAAACCATACTGATTACCGAACCGTTTATTCTGACCAGTTCGGCCAGATGGAAAGAAGCCGTTACAGAAAATATTCTGGCGAAAGATCAGCAAGGTCAGCCTTATACCTATGACTTTTATTTCGGTCACACTGGCCTGATTGATCTGTTCGACGAGCATGCGCAACAATGGTTCTGGAATATCTACAAGAATCTGAAAGCTGAAGGTGTTGCCGGATGGTGGGGCGATCTGGGCGAGCCGGAAGTGCATCCTGCTGGTCTGCAGCATAAAACCGGATCGGCAGATCAGATCCATAACATTTACGGGCATCAATGGGCGAAACTCATTGCGGAAGGCTACGGCAAAGACTATCCGCAAGAACGGCCTTTCATTCTGATGCGCGCGGGTTATTCCGGCTCGCAGCGTTTCGGCATGATTCCGTGGTCGGGCGACGTGAACCGGACCTGGGGTGGTTTGCGTTCGCAACCAGAAATTGCACTGCAAATGGGTATGCAGGGTATGGCATACATGCATTCTGATCTTGGCGGTTTTGCCGGTGCTAATCTGGACGACGAGTTATATACACGCTGGTTGCAATATGGTGTTTTTCAACCGGTATTCCGTCCGCATGCACAGGAGGAAGTTGCCTCAGAACCGGTGTTTCGTGAGCTTGCGACGCGGGCGCTTGCCAAGGCGGCGATAGAGTTGCGCTACCGCCTGTTGCCGTATAACTATACGTTGGCGTTTGAGAATAACCAGCATGGCTGGCCACTGATGCGCCCGCTGTTTTTTGCCGAACCAATGAATCCGGTGTTGACCTCGGCATCCGACAGTTATCTGTGGGGACGTGATTTATTGGTACATCCTGTATTGAGTGCAGGCCAGAAAAAGACCGATATTTACTTTCCCGCCAGCAGTAACTGGTTTGATTTTTATACGGGGCAGGCTTATGCCGCAGGTAGTCGCCACAGCATTGATATCGTCAACGAACATATCCCGGTTTTTGTTCGTGGCGGTGCGTTCATTCCCATGACAAAGCCGCTGCAGAATACCCAGCAGTATTCGACTCAGACACTTGATTTACACTACTACTATGACCCCGCAGTTGCCTCTTCCCAGTCGCAGTTATACGACGATGACGGTATGACGGCTAAGGCATTTGAACACGGCGCATACACACTGATGAAGTTTCACAGCGCATACCAGCAACGGCAACTGGTGCTGACACTGGATGCCGTGAATGGTGCAAAACGTGTTGCCAGTGACAGGCGTGTACAGATGGTCATTCACAATATAGCCGCTGCACCGGAAAAAATTCTGCTGCAACATCAGCCGGTCGCGTTTGCCTGGGATGCGTCCAGCCGGCAAGCGACGCTGGATGTACTCTGGAAGGCGGGCAGCACGGCAAAATTAGTTGTTCAAATGTTGGAATGAGCGCGACAGAATATGCGGAAACCGGCAGCGGCTGTGGTAAATTGCTTAACCTTTGTCAGCGCAGACAGCGAGACAAATGTCAGATCATGGTGTGATGAAATTCCGGAAATTAATTAAATAAAAAAACATGGCAGAACATACGTTGGCAGGACCTGCATACGCAGAACACGCAGAACATCATAGCGCCGGGTTTTCCGGTGGCCCACGTTTACTGGCAGACATCGGCGCGACCCATGCCCGTTTTACGCTGGAAACGGCACCCGGAAATTTTTCTGCAGTACGTGTATTGAAATGTGATGATTACACCGGCATCGTGCCGTTGATCCGTGCTTACCTGCATGATCATCAGGGGAGCCGTATTCAACATGCAGCGTTTGCGATTGCCAATCCGGTTGATGGCGACGATGTCCGCATGACGAATCGTGACTGGGCTTTTTCTATCGAAGCAGTCAGGCGTGAATTTGGCCTGTACACCTTGCTGATTGTGAACGATTTTACGGCACTGGCGATGTCCTTGCCCGGCTTGCAGGCAAGCGATGTGATGCAGATCGGCGGTGGCACTGCCGTCGCAAAATCAGTGATAGGCGTGCTCGGCCCGGGTACCGGTCTGGGTGTCTCCGGGCTGATACCTACCTCGGATGGTTTCGTCACTTTGGGTTCCGAAGGTGGCCATGTCAATTTTGCGCCATGTGATGAACGTGAATATGCGATCTTGCAGTTCGCATGGAAAGAATGGCCGCACGTCTCGACTGAGCGTCTGATTTCCGGCCCCGGTCTGGAGCTGATTTATCGTGCGCTGGCAGCGCGGCATCAGCATCAGGTGCGCGCCTTATCGGCGCAGGAAATTATGCATGCCGCCTTGCATGAAGCCGAGCCGCTCAGTCTGGAAACCCTGGAATGTTTTTGCGCGATGCTGGGAAGTTTCGCTGCGAATCTGGCGGTAACGCTGGGCGCTTTTGGCGGCATTTATATTGGCGGTGGCATCGTGCCACTGATGGGCGAAAAGTTTGCAGCGTCGCTATTCCGCAGCCGTTTCGAGGCGAAAGGGCGCTTCAGCAGCTATCTGGCGCAAATTCCAACGTATGTGATTACGACACCGAATCCGGCGTTTTACGGTGTGTCGGCTATCTTGTCTGAGCATTTGCGCGGGCGCAGCGGCGACAGTTCTTTGCTGGATCGCATACAACAGATACAGCTGGAACTGAGCCCGGCAGAGCGTCGCGTTGCGGCGCTGATACTGGAGAATCCGCGTACCGTATTGAATGAAGCGATTGCAGAAATATCGCGTCTGGCCGATGTCAGCCAGCCAACGGTGATTCGTTTTTGCCGCTCGCTGGGTTTTACCGGACTCGCCGATTTCAAGCTGAAATTTGCCAGCAGTCTGACGGGAACGATTCCCGTACGTCACAGCCAGGTCAGGCGCAATGACAGCACCCACGATCTGAGTGCTAAAGTGATCGATAACACCGTGTCGGCGATTTTGAATTTCCGCGATCAGTTGGAAGTGCACGCGATAGATCAGGCGATTGCTTTATTGCGCAAGGCAAACAAGGTCGAATTTTATGCGATGGGTAATTCCCGCGCGGTCGCGCTGGATGGGCAGCACAAATTTTTCCGTTTCCGCATTCCGACCGCCAATTACGGCGATGCGCATTTGTTCACGATGGCAGCCGAATTACTCAATCCCGGTGATGTCGTGATTGTGGTGTCCAATTCCGGTAAGTTGCCGGAACTGCTGAATGCAGTGGACGTTGCATTGAATGCAGGTGCCGATGTGATTGCGATTGCCCCACATCAGTCGCCATTAGCGAAAAAAGCCAGCGTCTGTCTGGCGGTGAATCACACCGAAGATAACGCTACATTTTTATCGATGATTTCGCGCATATTGCAGTTGCTGCTGATCGATATTCTGGCCGTCGGTTTATCAGTCGATGCACCGCACAGCGCAGACTCCCGCGAGAAAGAAGCGACACGTCTGAGCCATCTGCTGATTTCACATCTGGATAGCTGATCTGAGGCGAGCTGCCGCGTTTCTTTCAAACAGCGAGGCAGCCAGGCTCAGCCGGTTCTGGTGTGATGCAGTGTAAGAATTTATTGCACTGCTGCTCAGCAGCGGCGTAAAAAAGTACAATGCTGGTTTAGCGTGACCTGCAATCGCGCTTCATCTGCCTTCTGATCGTACTTTATGTCGCTGCTTCAATCTCTCAAAACCCTCAAAAATAAGTTCAGCTCTGGCTCGCCTGCGGTGGCCTCTGTCACGTCGCCAGTGCAGACACCGCAGATGCAGAGCGACCCGCTGTTGATGGAAGTGCTGGCTGCCGCACTCAGCGATGCCGGAATCGCATTTGAACGTTTAGCATCGTGCATACAACTGCCGGAAGGGCTGGCACTGGCCGTGCAGCCGGTGACAACGAATGTGATTGCTGAGGGGCGGGTTCGTAGCTGCACCCGCATACACGCTTGGCATCCACAGTATTTTCCGCAAGGGATATCAGAATATCAGCATGCGCTTGGCGCGGATGAGGCGGCTGCCATCGCTGAAGGCTTTGCGCAATGGATCAAAATGGATCTGGTCGTTTTGCTGGATGCGACGCGTGACGTACCGCGTGATTGCACCGTGATAGAAATGAATGTGGCCAATGACGCGAAAATTGCTGAAGCGTCTGACGTTGCCGGACTTACCCGGTTCCGTCAGGTGATATTAGGGCCGGTCGCGCATCTGGCGACCAATCCGCCACCAAAGAAAAAAGAAACGCATCCATTTTGCCCTTGCTGTTTGTTTACTGAGAGCATGGAGGCATTTCACGCTGTCTTGCAGACGGATCAGTTTCTTGGTGTGCGCCTGTTCGCATCGCGTGATCAGCTCGGTGTGGCGGCTGCGGATTGCCGCGTCAACGGTGAGGATTTTGCGGCGGCATTGCCAGCGCTGACGGCTTATGTAGAAAAATGGCCGCAGCGCGGACTGGAATTCCGTAAGCAATATGTGGTGATCCGCACCGTGAGCCGGATAGTGGATAGCAGCACTGTTCCTGTAAGTAGCACGGATGTGAGTAACTGAGTTCACGCAAGAATAACGGCACTGATTGCGAAGGAAGATGAGAATGAACGTATTGCTTAAACTGGTAGCCTTGCTGATTGCTCTGGTGATGACGGCGGTGCTGGTGCTGGCGCCATCGGTGTTTGTCAGCTATGTGCTGCCATTAGTGGACGTCTGGTTCTTTGCACAATCAGAAGAGCAGCAACGGCTGATCTTGCTGGGGGTGAAATGGGTTGCGCCAGCGATTGCTTTGTTGTGTCTGTTATTTTTATTGATTGCACTGGCGCTCAAAACGATACGGCAGAAAGACCGCAATCAGCCGGAGTCTGCCGGGTTCACTCCGCTTGCTGCTGCCACGAATGCTGCTAATGCTGGTATTGCGGATGTTGTGGCTGATGACATTGCGACCGAAGCTGTAACCGAAGCTGTCACTAATACGACGGCTGATGCTACAACTCATACTGCGTCTGAAAAAGAGTCACAGTAAGATGCACAACGGCAGCTGTTTTATCCTGAATTTCATATACTCCCCCCTGTTTTTATGAAATCACCCCTGATGTCCTTATGAAATAAAGACGTTTTAAGATACTGGGGGGAGTATATTTATTGCTCAGCGGGTGCCTTACTGACAGACTGGACAGAAAGCAAAAAAGGCAGGGAATCCCTGCCTTTTTTTATGTACCGCGTTGTGACGGTGTTTTGTGACTATGTTTGCGGCTGAATTACTTCAAGAACTGCTCATTGCCGACCATACCGATCTTGGTCACACCAATGCGCTGAGCCGAGGCCATTACCGCCGCCACCGATTTGTACGGCACCACCGCATTCGGACGCAGATGCACTTCCGGTTG
>NZ_JACOGB010000013.1:0-27043 GCF_014284215.1 Undibacterium sp. FT79W
CTCCCCTTGGTTGACCATCAAACTACCACTGCTCTCAGTGGTCGTAAGTTTGTTTGGTTTTAACGTACATCTGTTGGCGAACACTATACCGTGGCAAAAAAAGTAGGACACACGCGATTGCTTCGTGTGCATTTATTTTTTTGTGCGTTAACACCCAGGTGGCATGCGTTTTAAGATTGCACATTGATTTAACATGCCTTGTAAAATTAAGTCCGCAAGATACATGGGAAACCCTTCGGGGATCTGCGCATATGTCGCATTGACCACGGCCTCTACCTTGTCTAGTACATCTCCAATCATTTGCTCTGCAGCCGCGGCTCCTAATCCGACTATCTTGGCGTGATTTATCCAATGCCGACGCTGTATTTGTGAAAGCAAATAATAGTTTTCTGAGCCTCGTACGGCCATCGCTAATTTTGCTTTCTGTGGAGCTATATGATTCTTTTTCCCGCCGATTACTGGGTGCGCGGATAGGATATCGTACAAAGGGGTTGCCTGAAATTGATTACCTGGTCGATGGAAAATACTAAAGTTCTTTGCATGGCCATCGGTCGCCGCTAATAGCCAAAACACCAGTTGCGTTTTAAAAAAATTAAACCTGTCCTGATGAGACTGACCAGAGCCGAAGAGAATCTTCATAATGTCTGTAATTCCAGGCCCCCCATCCGATTGGTATTTTTTGTCAGGCGACGTTCCTGTCGCCTGACAAAAATCCTCCTGAGGCAGACGTACAATCCAACTACCATCTTCTGCAAGCCTTCGATCGAATCGCTCTACAACCAACACCTTCATGTCTTCAAATTGAGCGATGTCGCAGTTGGCAACAGGGAGTTCAAAGCCTTGCATAATTTTGGAACAAAGCCACTCGTTTTCCACGGATGTAAACATATCAGCTCGCATTGCGCCGACTAAACCCAGTGGCAATTTAAGGATATGAGTAGTGGGTGTGCTTCCCGCCGGTCTTTGCCACTGATTTTGATGCCATAAGAGTGCACTTTTCTCTTGAGCACCAGCAATCGATAAGCGAAGATCGGAATGATCCTCTATCTGTCCGAGAGGTCGAACTGAGACAGCATTTCGGAGTAATGCTGCGACTTGGGCCTCATTTAAAGGACTTCCGTCGATACGAAAGAGATCGCTTGGACTTTCATCTTCAGGCAATAATTGGATAGCACCTACACAGTCACGACCAACCGCAGCCAATAATTGATAAGGTTCTATACCGTCTGTTTTGAAGTGTTGCGCTATCCGACGGCGTATTGACACACTATCCGGTAATAGATTGTCAAAGTAATTTTGAACAAGGGCACCACGGTACGGTTCGTTATTTGGCTTAAATGGTAGTGAAAGCGATAGGGGACGGCTATCTTCGTCAGAAAGCCATTCTTCGAAATACGTCAGAGAATGTTGACCGGGTCGGGCGTCCCAATAACCTACAGGTGTTCCGTTCAGCCAAATATTCAACCGTTGTGTGTGTGCTCGTCTCCCCACTTTACCAGCGCTCCTTTTTCATTGATGGCGAGATAATCTTCGATGGGGCAGGGCGACTGCCTTTCATCGAAGTTACCTTGTGTTCAGATGTTGCAGTGGAGCGCAACTTTTTCGAGGTTGAGGCAATTACGTCGGAGGGTTTCTCGTTGTCAGCTTGCTTTAGCTGAGCAGTTGTATGTTGTTTTCTGGTAGCGGAGACAGTTGCCCCCGATATGTCAGAGAGTTGAGTGTTTTGAGTTAGAACAATCTCGCTTCCAAGAAGCCGCAAGATCATAAACAGCCGTTCGACGCTTGTGGTTGTCGGGTTTGCTTCGATCTTGGCGTAGCTCTGCTGAGTTACGCCAAGTAGTGACGCTACATCCGTTTGAGATAGTCCCGCCTGTTTACGGAGTCCGACAAGTATAGGTCGAATCTGCTGCAGAGTTTTGATGGGGTAGTCCATATTACGTATCTTGTATTTAATATCTACAGAATAGGGGTTGTAAATAAAAAATACAACTTAAATAATGTAAATGCATAATACAACTAATTAACTGTATTATGTATTTACAGCTTAAAGATTGTTTAAGGCAAGAGAAAACTCAACTGCTAGCTCGGTGTTTTCTGTTGTATTCAGGATACGATTTAATCTCGATTCCCAGTTGCTTCACAAAGGTAGAGTGCGCGAATTAAAACAAATATTTTTCAATCTCTCGAAAATTCTCCACGACTATCTGCTGTGCTTCCGGAAGCATTTCCTGTTTGCGAGGATCGATATTGAATGCACGCAACATATATTCAACCAATGGTGCAAGCGTATTCACTTCCAGACAACCATCTCTCATATCAAAGTCTCGCGCAATAATCTCTTGCTGAGCTACATATAGTCTGCTGTCAGGCTTAATTCGCAACGTGACTGCCGTATTCCAAAGATGATCTTCCGCTGACGTGTGCTTGCTCTCGTTAAAAATTTCTGGGGCACCACGAAATCGGCTCAATACAGTATCACCCGGTCTTAGTCCCGGTTGCGGATTGAAACTTTGCGACATTTTCACGGTCGCCGTGATTTTGTCGGTATCATCCGATCTTATTGCCGGATGCGGATTGAAACAAGATAACGGGCGGGCATGGCGTTAAAGGTCTTTACGTCGGCTATGGTTCTATGGAAGACGGCAGCGTGCTATCGAGAAATACGCCGGAAGATGAATTATTGCTTCCGCCTAATACTCGTATGCTGGTGCAATCGTTAAAACCTGCGGGTAATGATCAAGATGGCTTTGGTGGTGGCTACGACTACATAGTTGAAGTGTTGATATTGCCCATAATTTAAAGGATATTGCGATGGATAACGTGTCTGATACAACGTCAAAGGCTGGCTCGTCTGGCTGGCATATCGCGCTTACCTGCGCTGATACGGCGTGGTCGGCTGTGCTGCCCTGGTTGCAGTGTGATAAGCACTCCGGCCTTCTCCCAATTTTTCATCAACAGGCTCAGATCGTGCCCGCCCTTGATCGCCCAGGCTTTTGCTTGCTTGATCGAGATCAGCATCCGTTTATCCGCCGCGATGTAGCGACCAGATATGCCAAGACGAATGACCTCTGGGTTGTGTACAAGGTCATATACCTGACCTTGATTGCCCTTGCTGCTATTCTCTGACCTGCGATCATGCTGTGTAGCTGTCATCAGTACGCGAGGCAATACTTTCTGAATCAGGTCTTCGATACTGCCGGTGTCATCCATAACTGCATCACGCAGATAGGTACGCACATCTAGCAGTGTGTTGTTGAACTCCTCAAAGATGATGTTACGATCAACCGGCTTCATCCCTGCCTTTTCCATAACGGATAAAGTCAGCAGCGCAGCGGTGAACACCTTAGCGAAGTACCGTTCCCCAGAAGTAATTTTGTATTTTTCTTCTATCTGTTTAAGCAGCTCCATCGCAGTCTTACGCATCACTGCCCAATTTTTCACACCGAAACGACCGAGCATAAGACCAAGCGCACCCTGATTTGCAAGGATGAAGTTATTGTAGTCATCCATCCACTCCGTTGATTCGCCGCGCTGCACCCCGTCGAAACAAATTTCAATGACACGCATCTGTTCTGCTGTGCTGGCTTCGCGGTGCTGAGAGATCAGAGTGCGCTGTGACACATTGGTCGACATGGTGGTAACAGACGCCCAGGTGCCGGTGCGCGGTGCTGCTTTGCCTACTGAGGTTCCCCTGCTTTTATCCCTGCCGGATGATATTTTGTGAATCAGTTGCGATGCTGTCTCTGCATCGTTGTTGGTTACTTCGTCCAGCATGAACGGAATGGAACCCAACTGAGACAGGTTGATTCCGAGAGCGATTGTGCTCATGCCGGTTTCTTTGTTACCGCCTGCTTTGTTTTTTTCCGGTGCTGCGTAGCCAGCGATGATAACTTTTTGCAAGCTGGTCTTACCCAGGCCGGAGCCAATGGAATACAGGCTGAGAGCGACGCCCATACCCGGCATGATATTGCTGTTTGGGGATGGTTCCTCGTCGGTGACGAAGGTGAGGTATGGGCTAGATACGCCCAGCAGCCAGGCCAATGCAAACTTCGACTTATCCTTCTTACCATACATGCGGCGTACCCCTTCGCAATACTGCTGCGCCGCAGGTTTGATTACCTCGTTGTAAGCGTCGCCCCGGTAGGCGCGTAAATCATCGGAGCTGATGCAGTTCATTTCAAACCGTTTTGCAAACTGCCGTAGGTCGCTGCCAAGTGAGCATGGCTTGACTTCTCCGTCTACGCCGACAGAATAGTATCCTTGTACATAGATCGGTTCTTTGGTGGCAGGGTTGAACTGAAACCCCATGTGGTTGCTGATCTGCACCGCTGTGTCGGAGCGCCGCAGCATACCTAAATTAGCTTGTGCGAATTGTTGTAGCATGTCAGTAATCTGAGCCATCTTAGATGTGTCGGCATAGGAGATACCCATTTCCGACAACTGTTTTTTAAACGTGGAGTTCTCTGAAAAGTCCGTAACTGGAACATTCCGGTACTTCCACACCGGTCGTCTTTTTATGTCGCCTTCCTGACGGTATTGGTGGATATGATGCACACTGACCTCAGACCCGGCGACTTCGCCCTGCGCGTGAGCAGCCATATAGAAAGGCTGCTCTGTCAAAACTTGAGTGAAAGTACGCACGACCTTTTCGCCAGCAATGTTCACTTCTTTCTGGTATGCGACATACAAAGCAATGCCGCTCTCAGAACCGCGCAGGAAAAAGAAGAACGCCGAATTGTGTTCAGCTAACTTCGCTACGCTGGGGAAAGTGTCAGGAACCAGACCAGCTTTTATCAGCTTCTTGCGCTGGCATAGCTTGGTTACGTCCTCGATCATCTGTTCTTTGGTGCGTTTCCCTCCAACGATCTCTACCGCAGTTTCATTTCCGGCACTGGTCTCTTTCTTACCGATACGCGCGTCATCGTCACCAGATAACATCAGCGAAGAAACACCTTCCGGCACATCGACAGCAGACTTTGGAACGGTAACACTCTCTCCTACCGTAATGTATCCAAGTGAATACGGCCCCTTAATCTTGCCGTTGTGTTCGCAAGTCTTACACCTGGGGCTTCCGGCAGATGCGCAGCTAGGTGCGCCGACTACCCATTTATCTAGCTTCTTTTGTGTTTCTTCATACGTGTAACTATCTGCGCCGCTAGACCATTTGTGGGCGAAGGCTTCACCTTCCACTGTGAGTTTAATGAGTCCAAGCATCGCTCTCCACTCTGGCTCCGGTACTCTGCCTTCTGCTGCCAGTGCGTCAGCTACCCACCCGCACTTCGATGCTATTTTCTTGATTGACGACGCTGGAGGTGGCACGAATAGATCATCATTGATACTGTGCTTCTTCTGTGGCTTATCGCGCTCCAGACTTACTTTTGCTGAAAGTGCCTTGAACATGCCAACCATGTCGTTATGCGA
Source organism: Undibacterium sp. FT79W (assembly GCF_014284215.1). NCBI lineage: Bacteria > Pseudomonadati > Pseudomonadota > Betaproteobacteria > Burkholderiales > Oxalobacteraceae > Undibacterium > Undibacterium sp. FT79W. The sequence continues at coordinate 5,422 of NZ_JACOGB010000013.1, forward strand.
TTGGCCGTCAAACACCACGCGCACATGCTTACCGCTTGGATGCAACGAACCGATAGGACGTAGAATCCTGGCACGGTCGATGGTAATACCCGGGTCAATGCGAAGACCAAACTCCTCAGACGCCTTACGTAAGGCTTTCGCACCTACCTGCCAGTAATCCATTGTCGGAAACTGCTGTGCAAAAGTGAAGTAGACGTGCAGCCCCGCACCGGAGGATACGATCAGGCTTCACTGCCCCTTGTTTCGTTGCGTTATGGTATTGGACATAGTTTTTCATCATTTTTAGCCCTCTGTTCATTGTAATTTTACTTTGCCTGATCCGCCCATTAACATGGGCGGATACGGTGCTACTTAAGTCAAGGACGCCACCCTTAACATAAGGGTACTTTTCAATGTGTCGAGTTGCGCTGCGTTAGTTTTGACAGACAGGGCACTTTTTTCTTTTCGGCCTAGAAAATAGGCGATTCGTTCTGCATTTGCGCCGGAAGGGTGTGGTAGTCCATCCAGAATTCTGTCCTTATTGATGACGCCTTGCTCGGCGAGCCAAGCCATGGTCTCTGTTACTTTGGGGCCAAGTGGAATAAATACCGGATCGTTGAGCTGGGCTGCCTCTTGGGAAAAATGCGCTAAGATCTGGTCACGCAAAAATGGCGTGCGTATCATGCTGGGAGAACCATTGTAATTATCTCCTTTGATGAACACAGGATGACGAAGGATCGACGTCGTTTGCACCAGATCTGAGTGGCTCGAAAAGAGTGCATCACAACATCCGATACCCAGCCAAGTATTGACCCCGATTGCATCGAGCAAGTTGATCAAGTTGTTTCGCATGGTTCCGCTAAAGGCACCGGTCCGCTTGGCTGCAATCCATGCCGAATTTTCTGAGGCGCCGCTAAGCAACTGCTTTTGTGCCTCGATCATCGCATTTTTCCATTGCGTAAAGCCTGGCGTGATACCGACCAGTACAACTTTAGCCTTCGTATTCACGTAGTCGAATGGGATGTAATGCGTGCTCAGCTCACCGTCCTTACCTAGTAAAAAGTCGGAAGGAATAGATTGGGCATTACTAATTTTTTCCAGATTGAGTGCGCGAATGCTGGAAGCGTATTTTGAAAAAAGATTGTTTTCCATGTGTTTTCTATTTTTACTTTTTGAGTTAAACAAAATAGTGATTACTGATGCTTGATTCGTTTGTACCGATGACCAACCGTAATGACCTGTCCCTCTGCACTGGCTACCAGATAGCAATCTAGGTGTTCTTCAAGCTTGTTGGCAAGCGGCCCAGCGTATGTACGGAAACGTCGCTTCGAAGCTTTGTCGAAGTAGTAGGTAATCGCACCTTCCCCAGCCTTTTCGGTTGCACCGTAACTCATCAACAGGTCCACTAGAATTGGGGGAATTGCGCGTTCTTTCGCGCGCAGTGCTGCGTGTTGTGTCAGTTTCATGATGGTTTCCTCGAAAGTTAATCTGTCGTGTCGTCTTCCAGATAGCCTTCAAGGGCAGCTCGCTCAAGCCTTTGGTGCAGTGCGAGGCTGGCGACAAGTAACGCCTTCTTTTCAATACAAAGGATTTTGGCTAGTGCTCCATACATCTTTCGGTCCATGACAAAACTTCCTTCTTCTATTGCGGTTAGCCGCTCTTGTGGCCAGTCCGGCAGTGCTAATTTTTCAGCAATGTCTGCTATCTTGAGATTTTTCTTTTCTCTTTGCTTCCTGATATAGGATCCAAAATCAGTCGCCGAAAAAAAGCCCACCTTCTCGAGGTCTCGCTCTGCGTCTGAGTCAATATTTACGGTTGGTTTAAAACCCCTGCGACCGACAAGCCATTCACGAGCGTCTTGTGCATTAACGTAAGTACGCGTGCCGCGATTAAAGGTCTTTAAATGATTTTTTAGCTTGGGGTTGGTTGCGTTGCGGACGCTTTTTTCATCCATACTGGCGAGCAAAGCTACTTCATTGAGCGTCAATACTCCGGAGTACACGGGTTCGGAGACCTCGAGGTCAATAGCAGACATACCTTCTTCGTCATCGAGTTTCCATCGTGCGGTTGCCAAACGGAGTACATGTGAAGTCAACCGGAGGCTGTACTGGACACCACTTTCGTTGAGTAAAGGAAAGTTAAGCAATCCTAAGATAAATGCTTCAGTGTCAGTCGCAAAGTCAATCCAATTGTGAGTGATGTCGCGCCGAAGACCATCTACGCCATAGTCATACATTTCGAGAATAACGTTGGTTACCAGGAATTTGGTGGGATCGATGTCCTTTAATTCCAGATTCATTACACCGAATGGATAGGCGTAAGAATCGCCACTCATCATTGCTGGAAATCTTTCGCGCTCAATCCCGAGCAATGCCCAGCCTATATTAGGTGCGTAAACACGCTCCAAACTATCCGCCAAAGCCCACATAAAGCCTCGGATTTCATTCAGTAAATCGTCTTTTGTAAAATGATCCATGTTCTATAAATTCCCTCATATGTAGAATAATTAAATTCTAGCAAAGCAAATTTTAAAAATCAAGCATATATGGTGGAATATATGGAATAAATCATTATTAAATGAATTTAAAGCTATTGGTTTATGAAATGTAAGCTGCGATCGTACGCTCGGTTTGCGTGGGATGGCGGCGGTGTGCCAACTCGTGACAACGGATGCTGAGCCAGTCATTCAATTCTGAGAAGGACGCAAAGCGCACTAAAGGCGTAAATAGCCATTCCCGCACGTTGCCGACCTGATTCTCGACTTGCCCCTTCTCCCAGCCAGAGGCAGGTGTACAGGCGACGGGTTCAAACAGATAATGATTGGCCAAGCTTAAGAAGCGCCGGTTAAATTGGCGCTCTTTACCTGTATAGACGGTGTCGACAACGGTCTTGAGGTTGTCGTAGATGAGTCGGGCGGGAACGCCGCCAAAGAAAGCAAAGGCCCGATTATGGGCATCGAGCACCATTTCCTGCGTCTCTCTTGGGTAGGCCACCACGAACATCTGACGGCTATACGCTAAGCGGAAATGCGCGACTTCAATGGATTGCATCACACCGCCGAGTTCAACTTGCTCCAGACTCCAGTCAAACTGGCAGGCGTCACCGGCTTGGAATAGCAAGGGGACGAAGGCGTCAGTGAGTCTGGGGCCATGCTTGTGAGTCTTCCAGCGCTTCACAAAGCGTTGCACGCTATCGTAGGCACCGCCATAGCCAAGGTCCTGCAAACCTTCGAACAATCGATGTGCGGAGCGACGGCGGGAACGGGTAAGACAGGCTTCTTGCTCCAGCCATTGGATGAGCTGTGTTTCAAATTGGCCGAGTTTGGGAGCGGCAGGTTGTGCCCGTTCATACTTGGGCTATGTGACGGTCTTGAGGTGTTTGCGCACGGTGGGCCGGGAAAGCCCCATGTCCCGAGCAATGGCAGAGATCGTTTGATTTTGTATGGTATGGCGCCTGCGAATTTCGTAAATAATGTCCATGTAAAACACTCCTGATACCCCCGGCAAAAATACCGGATGGTGACATACTGAGGTGGAAACTATTGGACGCTGTTTCCACCTCTAATCTGGAAAGTATTGCACGCTGTTTGACAAGCCAGGATTTCAGGCATTTTTCCGGCACCTGGGAATACATACCAAAAAAGAGATCGTTTTCACGCTACATGATCTCGACGATGACGAACCTGTTCAAGCCGGATTGAGGGCACGTCTCAGTGATGACATTGTCATTCATCCCCAATTTGCTACCATGGAGGCACGTGCATTTCGAACCTTATTCCGCGAGGCAAAATAATGACTTCAACCAACACAGTTCCTACCCGGTGGACAGCAAGCTTAATCGATACTGGCGATGGGAGCGGCGATATGATGATTGAGTTGCCAGACGATCTATTGGCGCAATTGGATTTACATATTGGTGATTCGGTTCAGGTTGAGGTCTCTGAAGACAAATTGAAGTTACTGATGAGAAAAGTAAATACGTTAAATACATAAATCAAATAGATAAGACGATATCTCTTTAGGAATGCACTTGTTTTTAGTCTATCCAAATGACAACTGTGAATGGCATAAGGTCAAATGACTGCTCGCCAGGAGGTCAAACTTGATTTTTGCTGAGCATTCTCATATACTGATTATATATACAGCATCTAATCATGAATGCACCCATTCCTTTTTCCAGTACAGCTTCAAGTCTGACGTTATTTGATAGTCCGGTGCATGCTGGCTTCCCATCGCCAGCTGCGGACTACGCACAGAAGCGTATCAATCTGAATGAGCATCTGCTGATCAATGAGCAAGCGTCGTATCTGTTCCGTGTGCGCGGCGAATCAATGCTGGGCATAGGCATTTACGATGGAGATACGTTGGTCGTCGATAGATCAATTACTCCCCTGCACAATCAGATCGTCCTTGCAGTCATCGACGATGAATTTACCGTCAAACGGCTATACAAGCGTGGCGGCGTTATCAAGCTTGTCCCGGAGAATCCTAGCTTCCCTATTATCGAACTGTCTGAAGGTCACGAGCTGTGTATCTGGGGTGTTGTCACGTTTAATCTGCATAAGTTACTTAACGTCTGAGATTCCCCATGCCTGTGCGTAGCATTGCACTTGTCGATTGCAATAACTTTTATGTCAGTTGCGAACGAGTATTCCGTCCGGATCTGCAAAACAAGCCAGTCATTGTGCTGTCGAATAACGATGGGTGCGCGGTTTCCCGTAGCAATGAAGCCAAGGCTCTGGGTGTGAAGATGGGCGTGCCAGTATTTCAAATTCGCGATTTGGTGAAAGAGCACGGCATTGAAGTCTTCTCTTCGAACTATGTGCTGTATGCCGATATGAGCAATCGGGTAATGACGCTGCTGCGCCAGTTTGCCCCCGATCAGGAAATCTATAGCATTGATGAATCCTTTCTGGAGCTGACGGGCCTGCCAAATATTGCAGAACTCATGCAGACCGTGCGCGAGCAAGTAAAGCGAGATACCGGCATACCAGTCTGCGTGGGTGTCGGGCCATCCAAAACCCTGGCGAAGCTGGCGAACTTCGTTGCAAAGCGGCACCCAAAATCAAAGGGCGTGTTTAACTTCAACACACTCACATCACAACAAATGAGCAGCGTTTTACGCAATATCCCAACAGAAGAAGTCTGGGGTATTGGTCGCAAACTGACAGCGGCATTAAACGATATGGGGATTGTGAACGTCTTACAGCTACGTGATGCTGATGTCCCATCGCTACGCAAACGCTTCGGCGTCGTCATGGAAAAAACCATCCGTGAACTGCGCGGGGAGGCATGTATTGAATTCGAAGATGTCACACCGAGCAAACAACAAATTATTAACAGCCGGTCGTTCGGAAATATGGTGACTGAGTTAGCTGACCTTGAAGATGCCCTGAGTCATTTCGTCAGCAACGCAGCCAAGAAACTACGCGATCAAAACTCTGTTGCCAACATGTTGCAAATTTTCATACTGACCAACCGGTTTCGCCAAGATCAGGAGCAATACTCTCCCCACCTCGCCATCCCTCTGATCACACCGACCGCCAATACGATGACGCTGCAAAAGTATGCACTGCAAGGGTTGAAGGTGATTTTCAGAGCGGGTTACCATTACAAAAAAGCAGGAGTCATTCTGAGCGACATCAGCAACGCATCGGTGTATCAGGCAGATATGTTCGCGTCAGTACCAGAAAAGCCTGAACTAATGCAAACGCTGGATAGGATCAATCAGCGTTACGGTAAGGGCACGCTAAAGCTAAGCCTGGATGGCTCCCGACATTCATGGAAGATGCGACAAGAGAACAAGTCGCCGGAATACACGACAAACTGGAATGAATTACCTGTTTGCGACTAAGATAAAACTTTTTCTTCAAGATCGCCACATGTGTGTCAACTACACTCCCACTCGCAAAGAAGCCCTAGCTGACTTTGGCGTCAACGGCCAGCAGCTGGACGATTACAAAGCAGAGACATGGCAGGATTACGCCGCGCCGATTATTCGGCACGATAATCATGGTGAGCGCGAGGTCATGCTGGCATCCTATGGCATGATTCCCAAGGACAAGATGCCTATTGGAGCAAAGCGGTATTCAACAATGAACGCGCGAGCCGAAACAATCGGTCAGTTGCGCACCTATGCAAAGCCATGGCGAGAAGGAATGTTATGCCTAGTACCAATGCAACACTTTTTTGAACCTTGCTACGAGTCAGGTAAAGCAGAGCGCTGGAAGATCGGACTGAAAGACGAGGCTGATTTTGCGGTTGCCGGGATCTATCAAGAATGGGATGAAATTGAGGGTGCCAAAATAAGTTACTCATTCACCCAGATCACCATTAATGCCAACGATCACCCGCTGATGAAGCGCTTCCATAAACCAGAAGATGAAAAACGCTCACTGGTCATTATCCATCGTCGTCATTATGACGATTGGCTCAGTTGTAAGAATACAGAATTTGCCCGCTCATTCTTTCATTGCTATCCAGCCTCAGAAATGCAGGCCGAAGCAGTAAAAGCAAACCAGCACGTCGAACGTCAAAGCTCTCTCTTTTAGCCACCGAAAGACTATTACTATTGACGCCAAGTCGATCTTCCACCTCAGAGATGAGCTAACAAGGATCAAAGAACACTTGTCAGCCCAATCTTAATAATACTTTCCGCCTCGTCATGACTCTTGTCCGACCAAATTATTAACTCAAAAGTGAAGACTAAAGCATGGTCGATTCAATCTATCAAAATTCGTTTTACATCTCGTGAAAAATTTAACAAAGCTCGCTTATCACTCGGCGTCTTTGGTACCGTTAGCATCAGTTGACCGAGTGGGTGCCTTAATCGCCCATGTTTCGCGCCCCAGGAAAAAGACCATCCTTGGCGAATCAAATTGCGAACAATAACGTTAATATCCTTGTTGGTACTGTATTTCATACGAGTACCTCGTCATTTATTTGCTCATAACGACCACTAAATTTTTCAGCAGAAAAATTTAGCTGGGAAAACGCTGCCTCAACACTACTAGATAAGATCGGTTCGCTATAGAGATAACCCCCTCCTTTTTGGCTTGGCTTGTTTTGAAAAAATCTCCCATACGGATCGACCATGATGTACGACTCAGTCATGTCACTATTATCTTCAACGCACATCACATCTTTTAAGGCGAAATGGCGATCAATAAAACTATTGAATTCAACATCGGAAACGGCCAAGTCACTGTTTAGTACTGGAAGCATGCGTAAGACTTTCCACCGTTCTGGCTGTAAAGTCTGGATAAGAGTGGACATATCTTCACTGGCATTCAAACTATTCACGACAGTGTTAACTTTCAATCGCATGAAGGGGTTAATTTGCCGCCCTAAGATTAAAATTTCCTTTAAGCTTTGACTTCTGAGTAGCAGTCCTTTCTTGTCAATACGACCTATTTCTTTGTTGATTTGGCTATTATTGGAATCAAGGCTGATACCCAATAGCGAAACGTCTGATGCTATCTCCTCCATCACCGGCTTAGTCAATCTACTTCCATTTGTAATAATAGAAACATTCATTCCAAGCTCACGAGCAATTCGAATGACGCGAATAACTTTCTGCTCATATAGCAATGGTTCTCCACCAGCAATATTTAACCGAATACCAGTCCATCCAAGTCGATTATGAAGTGAATTATTCTTATTCTCAGTCCGAAAGAAGCGAAATAACATTTCAATGAGCTTTCGCGAACGAATCTCATCATGGATAATTTCACGCCCTAAATCAGGTTTCTTCCAGTGTGCATAGCAATAACGACATGAATAATTGCATGCCTCAGTAATGTGCCAATTGATGACTAATTCATTTGTGTGTTGTGATTTGTACATAATGGTTACCCTTAGATATAAAAACCATAATGTACAAATCTCCATCACTAGAAAAAACGAAGCTCCCTTCCTTCCCCTTCACGCATCCAATTTTGTCATGACATACAAGGGGTGGAAATAAAGCTTCCGTGACGATGTTTGTCGCAGATGTAAATATTCAGTCTTTATTAACGTATTTAAAAATTTCAAAATGGCAACTATTCCATCAACCGAGGTACTCCTTTTAGAAGTTCATCAAAGCCTTGGGCTGAGTGCTCCAAAGAAAAAAAATGAACTGATCGGATTAGAGCGACCACTTGAAACACATCAAAAAATTATTTCGGATCTCGTTGTAGAAATCTTTCAAGCGTTAAATATGGATGAACAGGCAATGCCTGATGCGCTCAAGAACTTGCTCGAACTACTACGCGTTAATAATCACATTGAGCGTTCAGTTTGGACTTATGAAGCAAGCATGCAGCAAATAGTCTGGAATATGGCTGCTCATTTATATGCGCCTTACTTAGGTCGTATTGCTGCATTTTGGAGTGTTGATCAAATCCTCGACGCTGGAATGCCTGGAGGAAAGTTTTGGTACCTTCCTACGGTTATCGAAAAAAATAATAAAAAAGAATTACAGATGCCTGTGCCTCAAGTTCTTAATTGGCTGTTGGATCTTTTGGGTCAGAACATTAGCGAACTTGCTCAAGGGTTAGCGGGCAAAGTAAATGCGGCAGAAAAATCCATTAATGTAGGTGTCGAACAAGAATCGATTCAACGTGTTTTAGAAAGTTGGGCTAACGGTGTGGTGCCGCGTGTAGGAAACATTGATTTATATTTTTCCAATATAGAGGCACTGACTTTCAATGGTGCCTTCAAACTTGATACAGATCTAAATTTTGAGGAGCAGTTTCAATCTACACTCAACTTTATTCAACATAAAAAGCTTTCTGCTGAACTTTTGCGCGAGCAAATTCCAATGTCACAGGCTAACCGCATTGAAGACATACTAAACGGCCAAGCCGATGAAGAAGAAAAAAAACGATTTGTTGAACTAATAGCGATTCGATATGCAATACCGACGTTACAAACGCTACGCCAACGGTTCTTAGTTGCACGTGCGGTTCAGGATGGATATTTGCGTTTAGGAAATTTTTTATCTGGTAGCGACTTTGATAAAACAAGCACGGATTTTTCAATTAACAAAGTACTACAGCTATTCGGAATTTACCAAATTACCTACAACCTTACGATGGAGGCCTACAAACAGAGTGATGACCGACTGAGTGAGGACGCATACTTCGAAAGTAAAATTCCCGATTGGGATAAATATGGAATTTTTCTTTCCATAATGCCGTCGATAGAAAACAAAGTTGAAATGCTGGTAAACAGGTTAAATCACTTGTTTCCCAATGAACATCAAGGAAAGCCGTTGGATGACCATACTGCAAATGATGTTGAATCGGCAAAATTAATCGTTGCACGCAACATAGCCAAACTAGTTACTGAGAAAAAAGAGAATGACTCTTTTAAGGAATGCTTACAGAAACTGAGAACCCACTCGCCATGGCGCACACTTCAAAGTGTCCATAGCTATTGGGTTGCTGGTCAACTAGCTATCGATAATCAAATTAGCCTCAAAATACGTCAGCTCGCCGCCACGCGTATGCGAGAGTTGGCAAACTCGCCGCAAGAAAAGATGGGGGCTATTTGCATTGAGTTACATCATTTATTGAACAATGATGATCGCAAATATCGCGATAAAAATGCCAAGAAAAAAGTTGAAGCACTTCTAGACGAGGCAAAAGCAAATCCGACATTGGATACATGGTCGCCTATGATATTGCAATTTGAGGCAAAACATCACCTTGCTTTCAATGATTTTGAGAATGCCAGGCGTCTTTTTAAGGAAGCGTTAGAAGCATGTAAAAAAACGGGCTTCGGATCATTAAGAGGAGAAATTGCGCGTGATGGTTTCGCACTGGTCGTTGAACAGCCGCCAACAACTTTTGACCTCAACAACTATGAATATTATTTCAGAAATGTTCTGGTGTATAGCGAACTCGAATACCATGAAGGAAATATAACATTCGAGGATACGGCATGCGAAATGTCTAATTATTTTTGGGAGTCGCTGTATATGCCTTATCCGAATGAGGAAAGCATAGCACCATTGTCGAATGAGTTATATGAAATATTTTCCGAAGGAACCATGCCTTTCATTTTGAATGGAGATTTTGATGGCTTGAGCCACTGGCTTGAGAATAATTCAAAGTTGAAGGATAAGAAGTTTAGAGAGGTTCGAGGAAATACGCCGCTATTGGCATGGCTAAAATTACTTTTTGAACTTGAGAAAAAACTTTGCCATTTCACCCCTCGTGTGCCCCTTAATATCAAACGTGAATTAGAAATGCTCATTTCTAATTGGCGAAAAGCAGTATGCCTGTTGATTAACAGGTGGCCTAAGCAAGTAAATATGTCTGATTTCAAGAAACAAACACCAGCTATGCTCGCAGCAGACCATGGAGACATCATTGTTCTTAATACGTTAATAGAGAAAAATGCTGATTTGAGAATGCAAGATTTTTATGGAAGGACTGCTTTGCATGCTGCCATCGCCTCAAATTCGCTTCAGTGTGTAGAGGCGATACTGAGCAAGGATCAAGAAGTCGCAAATATATACTCCGATGGCAATCAATCGGTGCTGCACACTGCTGTTAAATTTGGACAACCGGCGATCATTAAGACATTAATTTCAAGCGCACCTCAACTAAGCGTCCACATGAATACAGACGGCAAATCTGCAGTTGATATTGCCGAACTCCTAGCCATTCCAAGTATTTGGCAGCAACATCATAAATTCATGAGTGGTGAGCACCGAACAATTGCGACGATCGATGATTTTAAAAAGGTGTATTCAATTTTATCAACACATTGAAATATGCAGTCCCACGAATACCACCATCTCCCACAGTAAAAGGAAACCCCAGTTTTATGTCGCGCATTACCTTCGCTTTATTACTTCTGATCTCCAGTATCTCCAATGCATTTGCTGCCCAGGATTTTGCAGAGTGCAAACAGTTCTTCGTCAATGGCGCGGTACCGGTTGTCACTAACCATCCCAATACCAGAGCACTGTGCTTTGATGAGTTTGCCGTACTCCACTCAGGACAAAGTAAAACACCTGTGTATGTTGCAGAACGCTTAAACAAAGAAAAGATCGACGCCAAAGTCAAACGTGCAAAGAAATTCTTTGCAGATGCCCGGCTACCAAGAGCAGAAAGAGCAGAACTCGACGACTACAAATCCTCTGGATATGATCGCGGACACATGGCTCCCGCCGGAGACATGGCCACAGATAATGGGATGGCCCAGTGTTTTTCGTTAGCCAATATGGTCCCGCAGAACCCCAAAAATAATCAAAAAACGTGGAACAGCATTGAAGTCGCCACGAGGAAATATATTAAACGAGCAGTAGGCGATGTCTACGTCATCACAGGTCCGGTATTTGATCGTTCGCCAGAAACAATAGGACGGAATCAAGTCTGGGTGCCGGCTTATCTATACAAATTAGTCTACGATCCCAGCACTAAAAAAGCATGGGCGTACTGGATAGAAAATACGGACTCAGCCCGAGTGACGCCACCGATCAGCTATGAAGAACTGGTGAAGATGACGGGGATACGTTTTTTACCTGATGGAAGCGTTTTGTAATCAGAGTAAAACGGCTGTGGTGAAATATTATTCGGCTATCCGGATGTCGGACTGGAGGCATCCTCTTGGTATTGCCTAAGATTGTAGGTTCGCGGTGTAACGAAACATCAATTTTGTATCATTTTGGGAACCGGAACGTTTGCGCTGGAGATGACACAAACAATCATTCGCCAACCGACCTAGTTTTTAAAGAGTTCGCGGGGGAAATGTTTCAGACTGTGTTTGAAATGAGATCGGAAAACAAAAAACAGAGCCTTATACTTGCTTTCTTTCCTGATTAAAACATAGCAGGCAACTGGCCGATGCAACTTCCCCCAACCAAACGTCCGAAACGGTGATGCCTATAATTTAATCATAGCACAGGATTGACAATGTTAGAAATCACCTACAACGACGGCAACATCCATACGGTGTTAAATCGCATCATGGCGGCGACTGGTAACACCGAGCCAGCGATGCGGAAAATTGGTGAAGTCGTCATGGTGATCAGCATGAGCAGCTTTGACAATTCTTCCTCGCCAGATGGCACACCATGGGTTACGAACAGCGAAGCTACGATACTGCAGTATCTGGAAAGGCAGGTGGAAACGACAAAAAGACGGAACCTTATCAAGAAAAGGGCAAACAAGCGCAATCAATAAAAAGCCACTGATCAGTCAATCCAGAGACTTACAACGACAATTCAGTTACGTCGCTGCAGCGAGAACGCCACCGAGAATTCGGTCAGCGACGTTTTCCACCGGATGGCGCATCCTGGACCAGCGTATAAAAAACGTACCCCGTAGACACGCCGAGCAGGCGACACATGGTTCGTGTTGACTATATCGTTCGATACTTGGCAATGAAACCTTACTTCACTTGAGGTCGGCTACGAAGTAGTTGAGCGCCTTTATTATTATGTCGAACTCCATCTGATGCCTCCAGTTTTTCTACAAGCCGGAACGCACACCGTCATTCGCCGGGGGGAATTCTTGAGGAGCATGAACCTATCGCAGGAATAAGTGTTGCTATAAAAAACTTTCTTTGGGAGCGTCCATATTATACATTTTATTGTAAAATTAGTATGATCAATGCATATTATTTAGATAAATCTGTACCAGGGGGGAAAGACTATTTCGTTCACTCTCAATATTTCAATGTATTGCTTGCGATATTTTGTGCAATGCCGATTGATAGTATTCGACCGTTGGATATAGCTGAATATTTAAGGGTATCGTGACTCTACGGTGATGGAGTTGAGCTTATGCACCACCTCGCACATGCGTTGATTATATCTCCTTAGCTGCTAGTTTATTCACTCGCCCAATAGCTCCCGCAACCTGATTCTTGATGAAGACGGCATTGAGTAAATCATGCCGCCTCTTCTGTTCGTGTTCATGTATATGCGAGATCATCTCGAATTGATAGCACAAGGTATCAGACGGTTCGCGTTCCTTCTGACCAGCCCCAAAAAATTTGGCGAACCGGAGCGTGATTTGACATTATTTTTTAGTCAGTAGAATGAAGTCATGGTCGTCACAGCGTAACGGCTGAAAACAAAATCTGAGTGCCAACCTTTTTTGCTCAGAACAATTATTGAAAGAGGATACGAACATGAAAAACTTGAAAATCACGACTTTTCCAGTTTTGCGTTTGTCGGCTTTGGCAACGGCGCTGGCATTGACTGGCTGCGGTGGCGGTGGCTCCAGCACACCATCTGGTTCCAATACAGGCACAGGCGGCACAGGTACTACATGCGGCACATCACAAGTATTAATCAATGGCGTTTGCACGATGCCAGCAGATTTACAAACGAGTGTTCCAACACCACCCTTCCCTGCAGGTTCAGAAGAATTGAAGTCATTCAATTACCTGAACGATTTCCGGAAAAGCCTCGGTCTGGGTTTGCTCGCCTATTCGCCGGAACTGACACTCTCGGCCGCAAACCATGCCAACTATCTGAAGATCAACCAGGTTGGTGGCTTTGATGAAGATCCGTTGAAACCAGGATTTACAGGAAAGACTTTATCCGACCGAGCTAATTTTGCTGGATACAAAACCAATCAATTTATTAGTGGTGGATTGGCTCTGGCAAATACGTCATCAGGTGCGATCCAAGCTTTGATTAATACGATCTACCACCGAAGCATTTTGATCGATCAATCGGTGAGAGATGTTGGTAGCGCGACGTATTGTTTCACTTGTGACGGTTCTGTCGCACTCAACATTATTCTCGCAAGAAAGGACACTATCGGCCAACGTAACGCCTCAGACTTTGCAATGTTCTATCCGGTCAACAAGCAAACAAACGTCAATTTAACAATGGCGGGAGAAACTACCAATCCATTTCCAGAGTATCCAGACGGTCTCGTTTATGGCAAAGTGGGCTATCCAATTTCATTTGCACTGGAAGCGAGTCAGACGTTGAATTTGAAAGACTTCACGCTGACGGAAGCGGGATCAACGATGCCACTGAACGCCTACGTTTACACGGCACTTAATGATCCACAAAAATTTATTCCGAAGAATGAGGCATGGATCACGGCGAAGGCACAATTGAAACCATCAACAACCTACACGGCGGTATTGCATGGTTCTGTCAACGGTCAGGATTTTAGCTGCGTCGTTGAGAATGGTAATCTTAAAATCGTTGTTGGAAAAAGTGATGGTTGCACGACAAGCTTTACAACAGCAGATCGTTTGCTACCAAGTTTCTAACGCAATTAATATCCTCCCCTTCCTTCAGATAGAGGAGGATACCAATTGATAATGTTCGAAATCTGCCTGCCAATATAAGGTTACAAATTCTTGACATCCTCGCCGCCCCTGGAAGGCGGCGATTCCTACGGCGCTCGAACAAAAACTGTTTGAGTCACTGTGTCGGATATAACGTGCAAGTTAAAGCGGCGCAAGTAGCAAAAACTTGATAGGCTGGTAAGTGGTTTGCTCAACGTACTTAGCGATAAGGGGAGAGGACAAAATGAAAGAATTTTTAGACGGTTTTATTTCAGCTGCGAAGGAGACGCCGCGAGGTTTTTTCGCACCTTTAATTGCTATTTGGAGACTTTTTTCCGGTGTCACCGATTCAGTTTTGAAAAAAAGCGATCACTAAATTTCATCATTACCGTTGTACTTTAAATCAAATCGCAATTTTGGAAAGTCAGTACGCAGGATAACTGATGCATCGCAAGCCAAGTTAGAACTCAATCAGCTCCCACTACAGGGGCAAATGGTCTAATAGCCTTCAAATGGCACTCCGCGACACCTTTGAAGTCCTCAGATATACGAGGATCATTAATAACGTCTCCCCAAAATTGAAGCGCCATGTCGTAGCACTTCGATAGATGCCTCAACTCCATCTTCCCTATGTAAGCGGGTAACCACTCCCGTTCAACAATCTCGCCGTGAGAGTTGGGGCGATATAGCATTGGAAGCATGTCATACGCATCCAACAATTGGTGTTTGCGTTCAAATGTCCATGAGACCGCGATATTTCCATGATGCTTATCTGTATTACCGATGAGTGCACCAAAAAGGTCAAGTATCTCAACGATAGTAATATCCTCTCCAGACAGTTCTCCGAGGCGACCAAGCTCACGAGCTACAGCCGTCCAATTTTGATCCATCATGCCAAGATCACCATCCAATGCGGAAAAAGTAGCCATCGGAAGTCTCCCTCTCAATCCGACTCGATCAAACCGAACAACCTCTAAAAAAACACGAGAGTCCAATTCGAGAATCGTGGTTCTAGCTGCAGGAATACCATTCCGAGCGAGAACTTGTAACGCCAAATGCTCACATATGAGCAAGTCTCCCCAGCGTCTACCA
This sequence comes from Undibacterium sp. FT79W, assembly GCF_014284215.1. Taxonomy (NCBI): domain Bacteria; kingdom Pseudomonadati; phylum Pseudomonadota; class Betaproteobacteria; order Burkholderiales; family Oxalobacteraceae; genus Undibacterium; species Undibacterium sp. FT79W. The sequence continues at coordinate 20,745 of NZ_JACOGB010000013.1, forward strand.
GAGGGAGTATTAACTTGCGGTGAAAATTTAACTATGACGTGCTCAACTAACATCCCGTCATCTTCACGGCGAATAACGGCAGTGAACTTAGGTTGTTCACCACCTGCGGATGAGCCAGGTGGCTCTCCTTGCATGGAGTCTTCTGCCATCTTAGGATAGCGCACAGAGCGCTCCTCAACTGATATAACTTGCTTCTCTAGAGCGGCAAAAGACTCAAGATACCTAGCATAGGACTCATTACCGAAAATGAGGTCTCCCACTGCATTTTCACTACGCCGTGAAATGTATTTCAATATCTGCTCATCCGTCCAGTGCAAGATGTTGTCTGGCAAATCCAAATCCCGGTTTCTGCCGGGCTCTATGCGCCCCAAAAATCCTTGAGGCCGGAGATCTCGGGTGAAAAATGGTAAGCCCTTAAACACATCGTAGCCGGATCCCGTCAAGGGAATCGTCGCATAAAACTCGCCTTGAAGAACATCCAGGTATCCAATGGGTCTGATCCCTCCCTCTTCAGAAACCCGAAATATAGGAATAGGAACATCGACCCCCTGTACGTTACGCCTCAGTCCATACAGTCGTGCCTTACCAGCACCCAACACCACCCCGTCTCGTACGGTTGCCCATAAACGTGAGAAAGTAGGCTGACTGATGTCAAGTTCTCTAAGAATAGACGGGGTTTTTGCAGGCCCCTTCTTGAGAAAATGTTGTAAATTTTCAATTTTTTGGATTTTAGTCACTATGCTTTCGAAATTCAGTGAATAGAAAAATTAGTTTTTTCTCTATAGTAAAATATTCATTTTTGAATACTAAAATGAATAGTATTTTGAATGGAATAATCGTATCACAAAAGTGGTATGGAAGATACGACGCAGCAAGCACGCGAGGATGATATCTTCAGGCAGATTGATCTCTCAATGTTCGTGCACAACACCGAGAAGAATTGGCACTACCGAAGAACATGACCGGGTCATTGTTGGTAAAAACTCCAGTGTCTTTGACGTCCTCCCCGCCCTAAAGGACAGGGATTCCTGCAGCCAGCGTCGCACGTCCGCGACGGAGAATGTTTTTAGCAGCATTGCGATCACGGTGATGTACCGTGCCGCAGTATGGACAAATCCATTCTCTTATTCCAAGGGCTTTCAGTCCTTTCGGACCGCTGTGTGCACCGCACACAGAACAGTCTTGGGTGGAATACGCTTAATTGACTTCTACAAACCATCCACCTGCGTCATCGCATTTGTACTGGAGCATGGATCTGAATTGCGACCACCCCGCATCGAGCACGGATTTTGGCATCCGGGTCTGTGCCAGGGCAGACGCATTCACGTTGCCAACGAAGATCGCACCGTACCGGCGAACCAGTGTGGTGCTGAGTTTGTGTTGAAAATCTTTCCTGCAGTTCGCTATCTTGGCGTGAATCGTTTTTACCCGCGATATTTTATTCGCGCGTTGCACTACCGCCAAGACTGATTCGAGATCACGGTAGAACTGCGGTGCTTCAATATTGTCGATGGCGTCATCCGAGAAGCCCGCAAAATCCTTTAAGCCCAGATAAATACCCAAATCTGCACGACCGTCAGTCGGAGCCGCTTTGGGAACCTTCACGGTAATATTGAGATACCAGCGACCGCGCACGTCTTCCGCGATGCTTCCTGCGCCTAGCTTGCACTGTGATAGCCTGTAGCTGTCCCACAGCGACAACGGTGTAGCAATCCCGGAGAGCCAGACCTGTCCGTTGCGATACGTCAGCGCCGAGGCTTTAAAGGGAAGCCATCCTAATGAGCGGCGGCTGCCGGTGGATACCCGCCAGCGCAGTTTGACTTTTTTGAATTGCTTACGCCGGGTAGCGTATTCTTCGGAGATCGCTTGTATCGTCTGCGAATGCAATGGGATGCCTTCTTTGCCTGCACCCTTAGTAAAGGGAGCAAAGTCGTATCCTGAGAGGAAGCGTTTTTCTCTGCGCTAGACTTGCTGTTGCAGGTCATTGCAGTAATTCCAGATCTGATTGACCCACATAGCCCGATCCCGCAACACGGCGGCATGCTTATCCTTCAAGCGCAGACGTAAGACGCGCGTGTTGAAGGTGAGTGATATGGAATCGTTGGACATTGCTTATTATACTGTGCATTTGTTCAGTACATCCCTATGAAGGATGGCTCTTAACAAAAACAAGGAGGCTGTCGCCTCCCGCGCTGATATCCCCGCCCTGAAGGACAGGGTTTTACGCGCCAATAGGATAATGCACGACTTCGCTTCATTCAGCACGACCACCCTGTCCGTACTGCATCGAGGAATTGCCGCACCACGAACAAGTCCGACACATTCCCAGACAACATTCTGGCCAAGGCAGAATCTCCTCCGAATATGGCTGCTGTGTTCGGCTTTGATATCCATTCGTCAGCTGCTTTAGGATCTGGCAAAAGAATCTGCAGTGCTTTGTATATTCCTAAAATGTAAGAAATACGCTCCAGCGTATCCCGGTTGAGATTGGCAGCAGATGGGTTCCGCTTCCAGTTATAAAAATTGGAGCGACCTGGCGAACCCAGCAAAATCATCTCCTGATCATTCTTCAACTTCCATGCGGATGCTATGTTGAAAAAGGTCTTGAGGCCAACACCAGAGAGTTGTTGAGATTTTGATTTTTGATTGGCAACGGTTGCGCGCATACAATACTCCACATCTGTATTTAATTTTTAATTTAGTAGATATTTTGAGATTTTTCGAAGTTCATTAAACATTTGAGGTGAGAAAACGGAATAGGTACGATCTCAGAATTATATATTTTTTAATATGACTGTTGAAATACCAGCCCGAAAGATTACTCAGAAAAAACTTTCTATTCTCAGTTATTAAAGTCGCAAACTCACTCCAGAGTTCATCACTGAATAACATTATTTCGCCAATTAAATAATATTTACCAAAAAAATCATCTGAGATTTTTTCTTTTTTACGCATTTTAAATATTTGTCTAGAGACTTAGTGTCGATTCAATCTAAGTCTCTAGAACTCTACTCGTTATAAGTTATTTTTATCTTTATCTCACACCTATGTCTGAAGGAGTTAAGTATGGACGAGCACAATGATCCATCAAATCTCGCACCATTTGCAGCGTGGGCCGGGCATGGGCTGAGGCCGCCAGAAGGCTATTACAGCTTTTTGGAATATGCGGTGGCGACGATGGAGACGAGGAGCCTGGAGTTGAATGATATTTTTTCGGATGAGAACAACCGCCCCTCTCGGGAAGATTTCAGGCAAGCAGTGAAAGCGGAATTTGACGCACTTTGCAACAAAATTAAAGATTTATAGTGCGTTACTGGCAGGTGCGTTTGAAATACAAAATCAAAATTCCTTGTTTAGACCATTAGGTCAGGATCATTCCTGAAGAATTTTAGATGTACTGGCTCAGACTTGAGCTGATTGGTCTTCCCCCATATGATTGCAAGACGACGAAGCGCCTTTGCGTATTCGATCTCTTCGCTTCGTATGTAGGGGACATCCTGCATGGTAGCCAGCGTATTCGGCACCTCATCGCGACAATGTATCCGGTCGTCATTCTTGATGAGTTCCAGGATACCAACGACGCACAATGGCATGTGGTTCAAGCGTTATCCTTTAAGGCGAGGAGGACGTCAACCAAAAAGAAAATCAGCATGCATTCAATCTCACGACCGAGCGAATCTCTTTGCTGCTTTCATGGGGTTACAACTTCTTCACTGCACCCAGAGTCATGCCAATCGGATGTAGCAGTTTTTCTGCAGTCATTAAAGTCGGACTTGATTCTCCACGTTCGATATCTTGCAATGTACGTGCAGATACACCGCATAGCTTCGCATATTCGGGAATTGTGAACCGTAATCCGGTACGTATTTTCCGGATGACGGCAGGAATGGGGGTAGTCGGTTTTGCGGTTAGCTCTTCTAGCAAAATGCGACGAATTTGTAGCTCTTCCATCGGAGTCAGAGGTTTATAGCGTTTATCCATTTACAAATCCTCCAACTGCGCACGCACGTTTTTCACCGTTTTTTCAAACGGATGCAACATTTCTTCTTCTATCCCACATTCTTTCGCATAATTGAGTAACGTAGACATTGGCGCTGCCATGGCTTGTACGCCGGACTTGAGTGTTGAGATATCGAGGTCTGCTGCTTCACTGGCTTGCTGAATCACGCTTCTCCAGCTTGGCAGCCCACCATCATCGGATTGCCACCGGATGCGTCTGGCAATACCGTCTGGATGCAACCACATTGGTGCAAAATCAAATAAAGGTGTCAATCCAATGTAACCATTGAGACTTCGTTGTATGGCGGTGTTCCTGGCGTGGTTGTCCTTATTCCCCAAAACGATATTGGCGATGTCTCGCTTGATATATTCAATAACGGTTTTTTCAGGTTCCGTGACGACTTTGCTCAGTTTTTGGCAAATCTGATTGTGACTTGGTAGCCCTGAAAATCCTGTGATTTCACATAGAGAAGCGATGCTTTCCTGAGCAAAGCGAATGACTTTTCCATCCTGAATCTGGCGATCAAAACGAGGAATGAATAATGCACGTTCGCGCAAGATCAATTCTGCATATACATTCAGTCCTAAATGCTTTGCCAGTCGCATGTAGGGGGCTTCTAAACGCAAAATATTCGCCAAGGATGGATCGGTGCCACGTCCAAACTTCACGATGTAATGCTGTTCCGCTTGATCGTCGGCGAGTGTGTGATCAAGATAAAACAATCCGTCACGTGCCCTGGTCAGTAAAATTTTCGGCCATTCGCCTTGAACACCAGAGGAGCCTGCTAAAAACAGACCGTGCTGTGCCAGATATTCATTAAACTCGCCAGCTCTGGACGCAACTTCATCAAGGGTAAATCCACGCGGGAAGCCAGATGTTCTCTCCGAAGCCCAGCTATGTGCCTCTTTAATCCTGAGATTGCCAATAGGATTTCCTGCACCAGAACAAAGCAGAGCCCAATCGGCAGCAGAACCAGCCGATATGTCTTGACGAAGCTGTTTCAATAATTCGATTCGTCCAAAACCTTGTGGCAGTAAATCAATCAGAAACGCCGGCCATGAATTCAAGGCATAGGAATCCAGATTAACTGGCATATTGACAGAAAGGGCACTGGCATCGCATTTTCCCCAATGTTTCAGGATGTGCTCTTGCAGATAAACCAAATAGGTCGATGCCTTCATGCCAAAGGCTGAATCTCCGGTGAGCTCAAGTACTGCCGCGTCATGCCAGGCATTCTCGATAAAAATCTGTATAGTGCAGTTATTTAATTCCATTTACACATTATAGTGGTATAAATATGTAATGCAATGGATTTATATATGCCACTAAAGTGTGTATTTATACTCTCTAACCATGAATAATTTTTGTTACTTAGTCGAGAGCAAGTTGCCTATGTACAGTCAAATAGATCTACCGGCGTCGATTTCGTTGTAAAACCCTCCCAAACGGTGGTCGTTGAGTATCGATTATTTCACCACCCTCAAAACTCTAATAATATGTGGCATTGATTGGGGGAGGTTTACATGGCTAGCTAGCGCGAAGCTGGTCAAGACCAAAATGGCCAAGAGCACTGGAAGGCTCACAAGCATGGCCCCAGACTCACTGACGCCTTCGTCCCCTTGCTATTCCAAGCCTGTAACGCCTGCCAGTTTGACTGGATTCTGGAGCGAGTAGAACTCGGCGGTGTGATGCAATCCATTAAAGTCGCCATTTCCGCTTAGCGTATAGCCGTCAGATGTTCGTGGTGGCCTGCCCAAGAGAGACGCAGGAAATGGTGCTCGAAGCCCATAATAGGGCCTTTGCTTTCTTTGGCGGCGTTCCCGCCCGACTCATCTACGACACCCTCCCCGCATGGAATCGAGGTATTGCCGTACCACGAACAAGTCGGACACATTGCCAGACAACATTCTGGCCAAGGCAGACTCTCCTCCGAATATAGCTTCTGCGTTTGGCTTTGAAATCCATTCGTCGGCTGCTTTAGGATCTGGCAATAGAATCTGCAGTGCTTTGTATGTTCCTAAAATATAAGAAATACGCTCCAGCGTATCCCGGTTGAGATTGGCAGCAGATGGATTCCGCTTCCAGTTATAAAAATTAGAGCGACTTGGCGAACCCAGTAAAATCACCTCCTGATCATTCGTCAACTTCCATGCGGATGCGATGTTGAAAAAGGTCTTGAGGCCAACACTAGACATTTGTTGAGATTTTGATTTTTGATTGACTATGTTGGCACCGATCTGCAAAACACCTATTGTTTTTTCACACCTCTGGCGTATTTCTGCAAATAGCCTATTGTTTT
>NZ_JACOGB010000014.1:0-21889 GCF_014284215.1 Undibacterium sp. FT79W
GAGGGTCGGCCGGGATTCCTTAAAATTCCGCAGAAACTGGCTTAACTATATGATTTAATTCGGGAATTTCTATTTTTTGCCGCAGCAACTTCGTTCCCAGCTACCCTGCTACAAGACTATCTGGCCCCATGTGGTCCGATAGACGATACTGTTATCGAATGTGTTCCATGTTGCTGGTTCCCAGATAGCAGCCCCTACCTCAGAATATTTAAAAAAATCTGGGACTTGGTCAAATACGGCTTTTGTAACGTAAGTCTGATAGGTGTCCGGAAGTGCTGCTAACTTTGCAGCGTGATTTGCAGCTCGCCCAACCCAGACCAGATCGTTGGCCCCGCGCACGCCGGTGCGCGCCACGAATAAGTCGCTGGTATCGACCCCGATCACGTGTTTCAACGTGTAATTGGTAGTGTTGTATTGCACCGCCATCGTTGGGGCAATCACATTTTTGACCACAAAGTTGATTTGCATCGCAGCTCGTATGGCCGCAACATTCTTCCCATGCCCCAGAAAAACAGCCATGACGCGATCGCCGTCATACGCTGTGATTTCACCACCCTCATTGACGATGATTTTTGCCGCACAGTGCAGAAAAGTCTTATAAACCTCGGCCGCAAATGCGGGTATATGTCTGTCTACAAGCAACGTAGAATCGGCCAAGTCGGCATAGAGAACGGTTGCATTGAGCTTGACGGCGTCGTTGCCGAGGCCAACATCTGCATTGGCCGGTACCACTTGGCCATCGCGCGTAGTCCAGATCTCGCGAAAGATTTTGGCGACTTGTGCGTGTAAATCGTCTCGTAACGCCAAGGGAACTCCTTAAAAGTTCGGATCAGAAATCAGCAAATTTAGCCAGCAGTGCCAGTGCGGTCAGCGCTAAACCGCCGACCAAAAGCCACCCTGCACGCTCCACCCAGTTAGATTTAATTTTTAACCCGTGGCTGATGGTGTAGTGCTGCTCCAGCACCTCGTGGCACAGTTTTGTGGGGCTAAGCGCCAGGACGTCCTCAATAAATTTGTTTTCGTGGCCCTTAGGATAATATTCTGCCACGTAACCGTAAAACGAAATCGGTTTGAAATCGTTGATGTAGAGGGACTCAGCACCAAAAATCTGGGCAAGCGAGCCGCGCGGGATAACCGTTAATAAGGAAAAGAGCAAGGATAAGATGGCCAGTGACGAAGCAGTCAAGGCGAACCCTTTCGACCACGGGCCACACTCTAGCAAGCGTGCGCCAGTCCAGATAAACGCCAGCAAAGCCGCATTCAACGCCGACAGGAATCCAGCCTTTGTATCCATAACGGAGACCCATTTGCGCGAAGTTTCGGCGATGGCGACGTACATTTTTAAACGGTCTTCATCTTTCCATTCGTCCACTTTTTCCCCTTTTCTTGATTCGCGGTGCAGACTGCCGCCCGCGCTGGCTAGTGCCGCCTAAAGTCTATCTTGTAATCGATCGGCGCACCTTTTTTATTCAGATCGAGCGTGTAATCACCGTATCGATTGATATGGCTGAAACGGTAAGGCGACAATCCCTTCAGTACGTCCTCGTCGACTGGATAGCCTTTGGATTGCATGTCCTTCAATTTACGGGACATCCATTGGACATTATTGAGGATCACCATATTGGCGACCAGATGATTGTATTTGATCACCTTGCGCTGCTCATGGCGGATATTTTCCGCGATAATGCCATCGCCGCCAAAGAATAGCCATTTCGTGAAATTATTGAACTCCTCGCTCTTATTGGTAGCTGCATGGATAGTGCGTCTGAGTTCTACGTCGTTGATGTACTTGAGCAAAAACTGCGTTCTGATGACGCGCCCAAGCTCACGAAAGGCGAAATACAATTTGTTCTTGCGGCTATAGGTACCAAGTCGCCTCAATATCATGGAAGGTGTGATTTTACCGGCCTTGATCGAGATAGCGACACGCAGCATGTCAGGATAATGCAATTCGATCAGTTCCCAATCGATATTACCGCGGAACAGGCCGTTAATGTGGGGATACTGCTCTTGTTTGTCCGGCCGGAAGAACGTAAGTTCCTTAATATTCCGGATCCGTGGCATCAGGTTGATTCCTAGCAGATAGGCCAAGCCGAATACCGGAGCACTTTGCGCCTGCGTATCGCCGTGGACTGTATCAGGTTGGATATCGGATTCGTTCTTGATCAGGCCGTCTAAGATATGCACTGCTTCGTAGACACCACACGGAATGAAGTGACTGAACAGAGCAATGTACATGTCGGACACGTGGTAGTAACCAATGCCACCATACCCGCCATAGCGGATATGATATTCCGACAGCAAGTTTTGCTCGTACACGTTCCATTTGGTGCCGTCAGCCGATACACTCTTTCCAGTGCCCCAGTAGCGCGGCAAGGCGAAACGATTGTAAGAGTTGATAACTTTGACCAAAGCCTTCTCCAGCCGCTCCTCCGTCACATGGCGCAAATTTAGCCACGCGACCTGTTTTCGGCTCAAGCCCTTCAAGGAACGGGCAGTTTGCGTCGGCCCCAGGTTGCAGCCGTAACAGAAAAGTGTTGAGATGAAGCGCTTGCGTGGGTCGTCAATCTTTGACTCGAACCCGGACAGCGGGCCAAAAATGCTATGCAGATCCAGCCATTGCTCGGTCTCGGTCAAAATATCCAGGATACTCGCCGGCTCCATATGCTCAGTAATGGCCTGGTCAATGACTTCCAGGTTTGGAGGCGGTTGCTGACGCTCGGTGCGGCGGATGATCAAGCCAGACTCAGAAAAATCCACGTGCTCGTTGTCTGGGAAGCGCTCATCTACCTGGCGGGCAATCTCGCTCAAGTCGTCACGTAATTTATCGACGAATTTTTCTGAGTCCATCGGCAGGTCCACTAACTTGCCATAGTTCATGATCTCCTTGCGGCACTCCTCCCAACTAATAAGGTGTACGCGATAGTCGTCATATTGGTCACTGTGCTCAACATACACGTCGCCGGACTTAAGCTCTTGCATAATCTGAGAAAACACACAGAGCTCGAAATATTTCCGATGAATGATCTTGTCAGCACCTGACGGCTGTTCTTTGCCAACAATCAGGCGTTGCCACTTCTCCGAAATCCAGTCCAGCGATGCGATGTCCAACTCGTCGGCGTTCACCAAGACATATTCACGATGGCTTGACCGGAACTGGCGCATCCATTGCAATGCCCGCAACAGCGATTCGTCTTGTGAGCTAGACTTCAAGGCCAATACATCCAGGCATTGAAATAACAGCGCCCGCTTGGCGCGATATGGCTGCAATATGAAGGGATAATAGTTATTGCCTGCATAGGCCATGTGTTCGTCGCAACGAATAATCCAGGGCTCGGGATCGCCATCCAGCACTTGCTCTATTAGTGCCAGGCGCTCCTTGTCAGGCGCCTCATTTTGCAACGCAGTCAGCACATCTCGAAACTGGCTGATGAGGCGTTCTGTTTGTTCGGCGTGCTGCAGCCGGTACTCACGTAGCCTATCTTCTGCGACGTGATGCATGTTGCGCACCGCCTTAACGAATATTTCGGCGATATCATCCATCGCCTTTTGCAACTGGGCTTGGATGAGCAATACCGTGAGCGAATAGCGTTTGGCAGGCTTGAGTTCGAGCATTTCAGAAATATCCAGTGCTCTGGCCTCGGTAACCAACTGCGTGCGTTTCGGGACTGATAGGAAGTCGCCGGCTGGAAGGCCCTCGCCCAACATCGTTAGGTCCTGGATATGCTGCAGGAAGCTTGCGATCTCTCGCACACCGGGTTGTTTTGGTTCGCGCTTTAATCGATCCCACCGAGTACGAGCCCCTCTATGGGAAAGCAACTCGTCAATCCGGAAGCGTTGTTCCTCGGAGAGTTCGCCAGCTAGGCGCTTGTATACCTGGTCGTTGTAGGTTTTGCGCATCCGGGTGGCAACGCGCAGTAGAAACGCGAAGCTGGGCAGTTCAAAGCGATGGTGCGCCAACTCTTCGATCATCACATTGATAATATCGGATAATTCTTGCTTGGTATGCGCGGCCTGTAGAGCGATGCGATCCATCCACTCGTGGTCGGTCACTTCAAACTGCCGGATATCGACGTAGGTTCGCAGGAATTTCTGATGCAGCCATTTACTGCCTGATTGCTCGTATTTGACAACGGCGCGTTTCAAGATCGGACGGACGCCTAGGTGATTGCAAACATGCTCAATAATTGGCGCAGGTATCTCGGTCGCGGGAATAAAGTTTCCGAGGCGCTGCAGCAGTTTTAAGAGAATCAACAGCATCGCGCGGGTTGGCGCCTGACGGTACCGTTCAGAGACAAAGGCAATCTCTGCCGGTGTGGGCGTAAATAACGTTAACAGCTCCCGCTCTGTAATCTCAGCATTAAGACGCGGATAGGCCGTTTCATGCAAGCTGCTCACTACATTTCCCCTTTATCGGCAATGTGTTGAATTTTGCTAGACAAGAACATTGCACCAAAGATAAGTTTCCTGTCAATAAAGAAATGATCCCAAGGTGATACTGAGCAACTAAACTCAGATCGAGCTACTCCCAGCCATGCAATTTGGGGGGCGGTGCGGCAGTGAGCCCGCTACGATGATCAGCAGAATGGAAGCCAAGATGCACCTCAGGAACACCTTTATCAGGCGTACCCGCCTTTTTCTTCAGCGGGAATGAAGCACGGCCACTCAGGCTGGCGCCTGAAAGACTGATGTTGCGACTTTTAAGGGCTCTATCGTCTTGATAAAGTGAAGTACCCAGTCGGGCATCAGTAACTCTCTCAGCTCAGTCAGAAAACTCAGCGGTATCTCTGGCCTTGATGTTGGCAGCAGGAAAGCCCGACTGGAAACCGCCTCAAAAACAGCAAGCCCCTGTATCGTCATGCAGAGAGAAAATTCTGGGTTCTGCACACTGGAGGCCAGCGTTTCAGATTGAAATTGACTACCTTCCAGGCACACCAATTCCGCCAATGAGCGAACATGGTCGCGCGCACGATCGAGTGCAAGCGTTGTCTTTAGTGCGGTCGAGGCGGATGTGATGCCCATGCCAGGTCCTATATAGGAAGATTTTCCAATCGAGAAAAATTGCGCCACCCCGCCTTTACGGGCTTGATGAATTCGCTGGGCAGATAGAGGCGTGTCCGCATGAATCCCTTTCACGCGGAACTGATCAAAATACCTTGGCCAACTCCGGGCGACGGTGTGCAGTAAGTCTGGATCGGCAAAGCCGTCTCCTTTGGGATGCGGTAACACATCGACGAAGGCGACGGCATCGCCTCCTACTATGCAAAAAAGAATCCAGTCGGCTGGTTGAGAGAAAAACTCCCCCCCGAGGGATCGGCTCGTCGCTGAGGTGAAAGTGCAAAATATTCCAGTCGGCCCACAGAAAATCAGTCCTGAATTGACGCTTTGCACCGCTGACATCGTGATGTTTGATCAAACCTTTGCCCTGGTAGCAGTTGATGTCCTTGCCTTGACAAATCAATCTTTCCAAATTCTTGAGCGCCTTCCTGGCGCTTACCGGCAGGCGCTTGGGAAATTTATCCGAATACACTATCTTTCTCGGGATGAGGTCAACGTACCTTAACCGGAAATCGAGCCATCGAAGGAGTGGATTGTCCAGATGGGCCACCTCCCTGGCGTGCCGCAGAGAAAATAGGCCGACTAACTCCGTGGCCACGTCGTTCAAGTCTTGCTGAAACCTGTTTTCCAAAAAATTTTTATCTAGTTGGTAGATCATGTCTATTGTTTCGGGTCCGGGGCTGGCTTGACCCAATTCTAGGGGTCTTCACTACGTCTATGCAACCGACTTTAATTTGCCCAGCACAACGTCACACAATTTCAGTTCAAGGTCATTTAGTGCACTCTTCGTCTGGCCATCGCTCCAGGAAAAGCAGTTTAGTGCTGGGGTGATGTGCGTCATGGTTCATAATTGCAGTATCTTTACGCCGTGGAGGCATTCACTTGGGAAAACTCACTACAGCGAAGTCCACATTAGGTCAGATTCCCCCCGGCGTCTGGGTACTCGGCTTTGTCAGCATGCTGATGGACATTTCCTCGGAAATGATTCACAGCCTGCTACCCTTATTCATGGTCACGGCTTTGGGGGCCAGCGCTCTGGCAGTGGGCCTGGTGGAAGGATTGGCTGAATCCACGGCCTTGATCGTCAAAGTATTCTCCGGCTCACTCAGCGACTATCTCGGCAAGCGCAAAGGCTTGGCCATATTCGGCTACGCGATGGGTGCTCTTACCAAACCGCTGTTTGCCATAGCGTCCACGACCGGCGTCGTGTTGACCGCGCGCCTGCTGGACCGAGTCGGCAAAGGCATACGCGGGGCACCAAGGGATGCGCTGGTCGCGGACATCGCACCCGCGCATTTGCGTGGCGCCGCGTTTGGCTTGCGCCAGTCGATTGATACCGTCGGCGCCTTCCTTGGGCCGTTGCTCGCGGTCGGTTTGATGCTGTTATGGGCCAACGATTTCCGTGCAGTGTTTTGGGTCGCCGTGATTCCCGGTCTGATGGCGGTCGCGCTGCTGTGGTTCGGCGTGCGCGAACCAGAGCCCCGTCAGGATCACAAACGGACCAATCCGATACATCGCAGGAACCTGGCGAGGCTCGGGGCACCATATTGGCGGGTAGTCGGCGTCGGCGCGGTGTTCACGCTGGCCCGGTTCAGCGAAGCATTCCTGGTGCTGCGCGCGCAACAAGCTGGCATCCCCGTTGCCTTGGTGCCGCTGGTGATGGTGGCAATGAATCTGGTCTACGCGGTATCGGCGTACCCGTTCGGCAAGCTCTCCGACCGGATGAGCCATACCAGGCTGCTGGCGCTCGGCCTGGTTGTCCTGATTGCAGCCGATCTGGTCTTGGCAGCCAACGATCACTGGGGAGTTCTGTTGGCCGGCGTCGCACTGTGGGGCGTCCACATGGGTATGACACAAGGCTTATTGGCGACCATGGTTGCCGATACGGCTCCGGCCGACTTACGCGGTACCGCGTATGGATTCTTTAACCTGGTCAGTGGCATAGCCATGTTGCTGGCGAGCGTGTTGGCCGGCCTGTTATGGGATAGGCTTGGGGCGTCGTTCACGTTTTATGCAGGCGCTGCTTTTTGCGCGGTTGCCCTCGTCGGCCTGGGATGGTCGGCCAGTACCGCCGTTCCCAAACGGTAGACGGCTAACTCTGCGAAGACGGGTTGCTCCCGACCGACACAGTCGTAAAATGGGTCTGGTCAAGAAAAGTCGCCTGTTCGGAATCGGCGGATGCGTAGAATATTTTCAATTGATCAATTTTTTACGCATGTTATACTCCGTCAATCATGAAAATCTTCCGCATCGCCAATTACGTCCTTTTGCTGAGTTTTATCCTCAGTATTGGCGATTGGCCGTTTGTCGATGAGATTCTGGAAGAACAAGCGGCACTCCAGAGCATGATTAGCACCCTGGACACGGCCCAAGCAGATGCAGAATCCACGCGGTTGAAACAAGAGTCTCTCGTTAGCCATTCCTCAGGCAGCATCTACCAATCGTTGACGAATTTTGTCGACATGCCCCGACATAATTTAGTCGTCGCTGTTGCCAGCGAGCGCACCGCCTATTTCGCAGAGGAGCCATCCTTTGTGTCTGTAACTGCGATCCCCGCCGAACGTCCTCCGTCCCTTTCTTTGTCCTAGTTTCAAATTTTCCCGTGAATTGAGCGCATTGCGCTCGTATTGTCACGTCATTTTGAATTTCGACAGAGAATAACCATGTCCTTAGCATTTTTTCGGGACGCCCGACCTCTATTGGGGTCGTTGCGTCCATTGGTGTCGGCTGCCTGTAGCGTCTTAGCCGCGGCCACCGTCATCTTCGTTTCATTACCCTATGCCCGGGCAGCATCGTTTGCAGCTGCCCCCCAAGCACTTACCCCTAATGTCATTGAACCGGCGGCGCCACTGACTCTGACGGCGGCACTGAGGCTGGCATTGCAGGTGAATCCCGACCTGTCGGCGGCCAGGCAAGAGACCGCTGCAGCGGAGGGACAAGTCATGCAAGCCGGCGCCAGCCCCAATCCGGACTTGTCACTCCAGGTTGAAGACCTGCGCAAGGATACGCGCACTACGACGCTCCAGATCAACCAGGCGCTGGAACTGGGCGGCAAGCGTAACGCCAGGATCACAGCGGCCGAACGCGGCCGGGACGCTGCACAGGCGGACCTGGCAGCCAAGCGCGCCGAAATCCGTGCCGCCGTCATTTCTGCATTTTTCGATGTCGTCGCCGCCCAGGAACGTCTGCGACTTAGCCAGGCGTCGCTCGAACTGGCGCAGCGCGCGACGACGGCCGCCGCCCACCGGGTCGCCGCAGGCAAGATCTCGCCGGTCGACGAAACCAAGGCGCGGGTGGCAGAAGCCACTGTGCGGTTGGAATTGAATCAAGCCAACGGTGAATTGACGACGGCACGCAAGCGCCTCACCGCTCTTTGGGGCAATCCATCGCCCAGGTTTGATCGTGCAGAAAGCCAATTTGAGGCACTCCCCGTATTGCCAGCCCTCACGGAACTGCAGGCGCGCGCCGGCCAGGCCCCCGCATTGATGCGGGCCCAGATAGAGGTCGAGCGGCGCGTCGCGCTGGCTCAGGTGGAACAGAGTAAGCGCACCCCCGACCTGACGCTCAGCGTCGGCGTCAAGCGGGCGGAAGATTTGGGCCGGAATCAGGCGGTACTAGGGGTATCGGTTCCGCTGCCGCTCTTTGACCGCAACCAAGGCAACTTGTTTGAAGCGTTACGGCGTACCGACAAGGCGCGCGACGAACTATCCGCATCCAGGCTAAGGGTGGATACCGACACCGCACAAGCCTACGAACGCTATGCGAACGCACGCCAGGAAGCGGAAGCCTTGCGCCAAGAGATTTTGCCAGGCGCGCAAATGGCCTATGACGCCGCCACCAAAGGTTTCGAATTCGGCAAGTTTGGCTTTCTTGACGTGTTGGACGCGCAACGCACCTATTTACAAGCCAAATCCCAATATGTGCGGGCACTCCTCGACGCCTATCATGCCGCTGCCGAGATCGACCGTATTTTGGGCGATGACTCCCTCATTGAACACTTCGTCGCACCGTGAGATTCCCTATGAAAACTAATCTGAATAAAAAACAGGCAATCGCGATTGCCGCCATTGTGGTTGTCACCGTCCTATTGGGCGCTCTAATTGTGGGAAGTAAGCAAATCGCAGTAGACGACGATGACGCGCCTGCCGCAGCAAAAACGACGAAAGAGTCCGTCGCTCCTGCCAACAGCGATAAGCCCAAAGGTCCGGGCCAGCAGGCTGACAATAAGTCGCCACAAAAATCCCCAGCCGACGACAATAAAATTGAACTAACCGAAGTCCAAATCAGGGCGGCCGCCATCTCGATTCTGAAGGCCGGACCGGTGCACATCAAAAATGTACTGACCTTACCCGGGGAAATCCATTTTAATGAAGATAAGACCGGCCATGTGGTGCCGCGCTTTGCCGGCGTGGTTCAGAGTGTGCCGGCCAGCTTGGGGCAGCAAGTGAAGAAGGGGCAAGTTCTGGCGGTGATCGCCAGCGTGGGATTGTCCGATTTGCGCAGCGAGTTACTGACCGCGCAGAAACGCCTGGCGCTAGCGGCTACCACCTACGAGCGCGAAAAAAAACTGTGGGAAGAAAAAATCTCTGCCGAACAAGATTACTTACAAGCGCAACAGGCGATGCGCGAAGCCCAGATCAGCGTTCACAATATCCAGCAAAAACTCAATGCCCTTGGGGTTACGCAGGACAATACGGGGTCACTTAACCTCTACGCCGTCCGGGCGCCATTTGACGGTATGCTGATTGAAAAACATATCACCTTAGGGGACGCGGTCAAGGAGGATGCCAACATCTTCACGATTTCCGATCTTTCCACCGTCTGGGCCGACAGCACGGTTCCCGCCAATAGCCTGAACCAGATTCGAGTAGGTCAATCAGTCACCGTCAAAGCGAGCGCTTTCGATGGCAAGGCCAGCGGCACTGTTTCCTATGTCAGTGCCCTCGTCGGCGACCAAACCAGAGCCGCCAAGGCCAGGGTCACCCTCGCCAATCCCAACATGGCGTGGCGGCCAGGCCTCTACGTCAGCATCGAAGTCACGGCAAGCGAGACTGGAGTACCGGTGGCCGTCTCGGCAGAGGCGGTGCAAGACATCAATGGCAAGCCGACCGTGTTTCTCAGGACGCCGCAAGGCTTTATCGCGCAACCGGTCACCCTTGGCAGAACGGATGGCCGGCTAACCGAGATTGTCAGCGGCCTCAAAGCCGGCAGCGCCTACGCCGGCAACGGCAGTTTCGTGCTGAAGGCCGATCTCGGTAAGAACACGGCTAAAGACAACGATTAAACGGAGACCCTATCATGTTTGAACGCATCCTCCGCTTCGCCGTTGAGCAGCGCTGGCTGGTCTTGCTGGCCGTCTTCGGTATGGCAGCCTTCGGCCTCTACAGCTATCAAAAATTACCGATTGACGCGGTGCCTGACATTACCAACGTCCAGGTCCAGATCAATACCGCGGCACCAGGCTATTCTCCGCTGGAGGTCGAGCAGCGGCTTACTTATCCGGTTGAGACTGCCATGGCTGGCTTGCCGCGCCTGGAGCAGACCAGGTCGACGTCGCGCTATGGGCTGTCCCAGGTCACGGTCATCTTCAAGGAAGGAACCGATATCTACTTCGCCCGGCAATTGATCAGCGAACGCCTTCAGCAAGCCAAAGACAGTCTGCCTGTAGGAGTGAACGCAGCGCTGGGCCCCATCTCGACCGGGCTCGGCGAGATCTATTACTGGACGGTGGAGGCGAAACAAGGCGCCAAGAAGCCGGATGGCACACCTTATAGCCCGACCGATCTGCGCGAGATCCAGGACTGGGTCATCAAGCCGCAGTTACGCAATGTTCCTGGCGTGACGGAAATCAATACGATAGGCGGTTACGTCAAGGAGTACCAGGTCGCTCCGAGCCTGGAGAAACTGGCCTCCTATGGCTTAACCTTGCAAGACATCGTGGTGGCGCTGGAGCGTAACAATACGAATGTCGGCGCCGGCTACATTGAAAGACGCGGGGAGCAGCTGCTGGTGCGCGCGCCGGGGCAAGTCCGGTCGCTGGACGAGATCGGCAACATTGCACTGGCTAACGTGCAGGGCGTGCCGATTCGGCTGCGGGATATCGGTACCATAGGACTGGGCCAGGAATTGCGCACCGGCGCCGCGACCGAAAACGGCCATGAAGTGGTATTGGGAACCGTCTTCATGCTGATGGGCGAGAATAGCCGTGCGGTATCCCAGGCAGTTGGCAAGAAACTGGCGGAGATCAATCGGACCCTGCCAGAGGGGGTCCATGCCGTGACGGTCTACGACCGCACCGTCTTGGTCGACAAAGCGATCAACACGGTCAAAAAGAACCTGCTGGAAGGCGCGGTGCTGGTCATCACAATTCTCTTTTTATTCCTGGGCAATATCCGCGCGGCGATCGTCACCGCCCTGGTGATTCCTTTGGCGATGCTGTTTACCTTCACCGGCATGGTGACGTACAAAGTCAGCGCCAATCTATTGAGCCTGGGTGCGCTGGATTTCGGCATCATCATTGACGGCGCGGTGGTGATTGTCGAAAACTGCGTGCGACACCTTGCGCACGCGCAGCAGACGAAAGGCGCAGCGTTGAGCCGCAGCGAGCGATTGCATCTGGTGTTTCAGGCGTCCACGGAGGCCCGCCGGCCGCTCCTGTTTGGGCAATTGATCATCATGATTGTCTATCTGCCGATCTTCGCGCTCGCTGGCGTGGAAGGCAAGATGTTTCATCCCATGGCCCTGACAGTCGTAATTGCCCTGGTCGGTGCCATGATCCTGTCGATCACCTTCATCCCGGCTGCGGTAGCGCTGCTGATCGGCGACAAGATCACTGAGACCGAAAACGTCCTGATGCGCAAGGCGAAACAGCTCTACCAGCCGTTGCTGACTAAAGGAATGCGGAACAAGCCGGTGGTGATCACGGCCGCGGTGGCACTCGTGTTGTTATCCGGTCTATTAACGACCCGATTGGGCAGCGAATTCGTGCCCAGCCTGAATGAAGGTGACTTTGCGCTGCTGGCGCTGCGCATCCCCGGCACTAACCTGACGCAGTCGGTCGCCATGCAGCAGAAGATTGAAGCGGCGCTGGTGCAGCAATTTCCGGAGATCGAGCGCGTCTTCACCCGGATCGGCACCTCGGAAATCGCGACGGACGCCCAGGGGCCGAATATTTCCGACGGCTTCGTCATGCTGAAGCCGGAAGGCCAGTGGCCCAAGCCCAGGAAGTCACGAGAAGAGCTGCTGGCGGCGATGTCTGCCGCAGTGGCCAAAATTCCGGGCAGCAACTATGAATTCTCGCAGCCGATTCAATTGCGTTTCAACGAATTGATTTCCGGCGTGCGCAGCGACGTCGCCGTCAAAGTATTTGGCGACGATATGGCCGTATTGAACGATACCGCCGACAAAATCGCCGCTGCGCTGCAAAAGACGCCCGGCGCCGCCGACGTCAAGGTGGAGCAGACGACCGGGCTGCCGATGCTGACGGTCGATATCGACCGCGGCAAAGCTGTCCGCTATGGTCTGAATATCGCCGACATACAAGACAGTATCACCACGGCGGTTGGGGGCAAAGAAGCCGGCATTCTGTTCCAGGGGGATCGCCGCTTCAATATCGTCGTGCGGCTGCCGGAGATTGCACGCACCGATCTGGAAGCGATCAGGCGATTGCCAATTGCGTTGCCGAAAGCGGCCAGCAACGACGGCAAAGCTTACTTTGTCCCACTCTCCGAAGTGGCCAGCTTGAGCTTGGCGCCGGGACCGAACCAGATCAGCCGGGAAGATGGCAAGCGTCTCGTGATCGTCAGCGCCAACGTGCGTGGCCGCGATATCGGTTCCTATGTTGCCGACGCCGAAAAGGCTTTGTCCCAGCAAGTCAACATCCCGGCCGGCTATTGGATCAAATGGGGCGGCCAATTCGAGCAATTACAGTCGGCCATCGAGCGGCTGAAGGTCGTTGTGCCAGTAGCGTTGCTCTTGGTGTTCACGCTGTTATTTATCATGTTCGGCAATATGAAGGATGGGCTGCTGGTGTTTAGCGGCATCCCGTTTGCGCTCACCGGCGGCATCCTGGCGCTCTGGTTGCGGGGGATACCGATCTCGATTTCCGCTGCGGTCGGTTTCATTGCGCTGTCGGGAGTCGCTGTGCTGAATGGCCTGGTGATGATCTCGTTTATCCGCACCCTGCGCGAGCAAGGTATGTCGTTGGATCAGGCGATCCATACCGGGGCGCTGACGCGACTACGACCTGTCTTGATGACCGCGTTGGTCGCGTCGCTGGGGTTCATCCCGATGGCGATTGCTACCGGTACCGGCGCCGAGGTGCAGCGACCATTAGCGACCGTGGTGATAGGCGGTATTTTGTCATCGACGGCGTTGACCTTACTGGTGTTGCCGCTGCTGTACCGACGCGCGTATCGGAGCGAGGCCGAAGAAGAGGATTTAATCGCTGAGCAATCCAGCAAAGTCACACAGTAAAAAATGCTCGGCCAGGCGCAGTTGCTCGGAGCGAGTAACTCGCCTGGCCAGGATAACTTGATGGTTGCAGTAAATAGACCTGTTTGATGGATTTGTCATTCAATGGAGACTTACATGGAACGCCTCTCAGGAACTCCCATTTTGCCTTTGAATAGCACCGTCTCTCCCGCAAAAGGAGAGCAGAAACCCTTAACGATTTCTAACGGAACGTTTTCAGAGGCCTTGGCTCGCGTCAAAGAGAAAGCTGCGACAACCATTGCCACACCGGCACCTCCGGTTGGAGTGCAGAATGTAAAAAACACGCCGCCGGCAACACCAGGATTGCAATCGCTGACTAATGCACCGCCCGCGCATTTTCAATTGTCCGGATCGCAAAACGAGGCCGGAGGCCACGCTTTCCACGAACGAGCATTAGCGCTTCGTGCTTATCGCCAGCAACTGCTGGCGTCAAACATCGCGAACGCCGACACGCCGGGCTACAAGGCAGTCGACATCGATATCCAAGAAGCACTTCGTACAGGAAAGACGGTCGAATCAGTCGAAGTCAAGTACGCCGTTCCAAGTCAAGGGAGTGTTGACGGCAACACCGTTGATATGGATGTGGAGCGCGTTAAATTTGCGGCAAATGCGCTGATGTATGAATATGAAGTGGACCGAGTGAAAGGACACCATAAGAAAATGGAGGATCTCTTAAAGGGCACTCCCTACTAAATAGCAAAAATGGTTCATTACAAGGAGGACGATGCCGAACCAATTACCCGCGAAGACCCGCGTCGGCGAATGGAATTTGTACGCCTTAAACCCTCATGGTCGCCGTGAGGGTTTATTTCAAGCAACATACCTTTGCCAATTAAAGCTCGTAGCGAAACCCCATGGACGCAGCCCAACGTGGAGGCAACTGAAACCCATTCCCTTTTTGACGGGCCGATTGCTGTAGGAAGTCAAGTATCTTGGCATGCTTAGTCACCGACACCGTCAAGCCTCGGCTGAGATAAACCAACGTTCCTCCGTTACGGCCTGCATCGGCGTTCGGCCCTAAGCCACCAGGTTGCGAATTCAGCAAGATCGGCATGTCGCGAATGGACCACCGCCTGGTCCTCTCCGATGTTCGGACTTCCATTCGGTTCGCGTAGCACGAGGGCGGAATGTATGTGGCTTGGGATACCTCGTAAATAGGGCAAGTAGTCGTCGACGAACGCTATCGGATGTAATTCCTGTAGTGCTGCGGCTTTAGGGCTCGTGTGGGTGCCTGTACTAGCGGTAGCTATGACGCGCTGAATTGGGAAGCCACAATCTCGCAAGTTTTGTAGGCGCGCGGCTTGGAACTGCGCTTCAATCGCGCTGACACAAACCAATTCATAGCCGGCATCGTGAAGTCGCAGACAGGCGTCGACCGCACCATTAATCGCGGGAATCGTTGACCAAAAATCCTGGTCGAAACTCGCTCGAAAATGAGCCAGTTCCTCTCCTACCAGTCGACGTACATTCCAGCGGTCGATAGGCCAATAGGCCTGAGGATCACGTATTGCCGGCATCACGTCAAATGCTTTGTTCCAGGCATATCGATAGGCTTCGTGGTAGTCGAGAAGTACGCCATCTGCGTCCAAGGCGATAATTGGTTTCATATGACGTATTCTATAACCTGTTCCCAGCGGCAAACAGTGCACGTTGCTTCAGGAATTGTTTGTAGATTTGGCTGGGTTGTGCCGAACGATTCGTACTTACTTTGTCAGAAAATAATTTGTAGTAACTCAAAAACAGAGGCTTATCTCGCACGTATTGAGTTGTCCAATTTGCCGCTGGAAGGCGAGAAAGCATCTCGTTGAACAAAAAATTATTCAATGTCTTTACCAACCCGGTCGAGATGGCAATCGTGTTTTGAAGAGCGACATAATCCAGCTTCAAGGGTTTTTCCAACAGCGATTTATGCCCAGTCAAACCTAGTGAAATAGCGTTGCTGACGCCTAATTTCCCGAACCGATGTACCGCGCAATGCCTTAACTGGCAGACTCGGGCGTAATCTTTGATAGCGGTATCCAAATCCGGTGGCAAATTTCCTTTTATTGCTAGCATCTCCCGAATTGCTTTCGTGATGTTTTCGCTACTCACGAATGAAATACGCTCTAACATTGCCTCGGGAAGCATGTCCTTTGGCAAATGGATAGCTGCGCCGTAAGACACGTCCCGCTCGTGTACGCTTTCCTGGCAAATTGAATCGAAAGCGATTAAGCGTCTGAATAAGGTGCGGAAATAACTTTCTACGGCGGCGATGACTCCTAGCAGAACCAACTGGCCTTGAAATGGATCGAAATTCGTTGGTTGCGGTGCAAGCCTATTAATTGCTTGCAGTCGGGTGAGAAATTCATCGATCGGTGAATCAGTGGATTCTTTATATTGCTGGTCAAAAAGCTGCTCGGTAATCAAAGGCGGATTGGCGGGCGAGACACTAAGTGTTAGGCGGCAGCGGAAAGTAGTAGCCATAGGTCAGGAAAGAAATTCGTTTACCGTCAGGGTTACTTTGCCAATAATTTCGCCGGCGCGCACAGGCCCTACATAACTTGCTTGTTGCAGATCCGCAGATGCATTCTGTGCCGCATAGACGTGCCCGACTGTCCGCAGCTTGGTCGACTGATGGATTCGCGCAATCAAGGTGTCGCTAATGCCGGGGACTTCCTCCAAAGGAAGCTTCATGCATTCTTCAAACAATGAAGAGCCAACCAGCTCTGTCCCGCAGTTGTGACAAAATCTTTGAGACTCATTGATGCGGGCAGTATTGCATGCCTGACATGGTGGCAGGTCCAGCTTCAGGCTTGCCAGTTCGTCGGGATCCAGCACAGTGGACAGAGTTCGCCTAATGGGCTGTTTCGCTAGCGGTCGCTGCATATATTGGGGTACATCTTTCGACGATGATCCTCTGCCTTCCCGAAAAACACCCTGCGCATGTAAAAAGGCGAGGTGGGGAATGAATCGATCATATTTTCTGTTGACGCCGTGAGACACCGCTTGCAGCGGATACAGCATGCCAACTTCGATTAAAAACCGTAGCATGCGCTCCGCTAGAGGATTTCGATCGCTGTCCTGCTTGAGCGCGAAAATAATATTGCGCGCGGACGGCTCAAGCCCTTTTGCAGCGGCAACGCTGGCAACGGCCCGTTCGAAAAATTTTCGACCGGTTGCAACCAGTGACGAAAACTGCTTAAGTTTAATTCCTAACGAATCGTATTCCGCACCAATCAGCTCTGTTTGGCGCTCAATAATCTTATTTATTTTTTGCTGCGATGTGCCGGCTTGAACGTCCAAGTATTCACGCAATAAGCGCAAGTAAGCCCTGGGTATGCCGAAGGCAGCAAATTTGAAAGATTCGAGTGTGTCCGAATTGATACCGGCGAGTTCGGTCGACGTAAGGCGGCGCGTTGCAATATCCCCCATAATCTGGGAATACTCGGCGTCTTCAACGGAAAGCCAAAGTGGAACCTCCTCCGATTCATGCGACGCATGGAATGTGGGGCCGTATTGTGTTGATCCAGGATAGACCGACGCCTTGGGTGCAACAAATTCAGTCTTGAGCAGACGGTATATCTCAAAAAAAGCAATCAGATACTGATCTGCTAAGCTGAGGGCCGCATCGTCAAGTAGTAGCACGACGCGCTTGCGCGAGAATTTCTTCCGTAATAAATCGACAGCGTCTAACACATGGTCAACGGTTAGGTTTTGACCATAAGTTTCATATTGCTCGGTACCGCTTCCGCGCTCCAGCAATGAAACAAGCTCCCGCAGCTTGATCTCGTCAAATAAAGGGTTCTTGCCGGTCAAAAATAACGAGGCCTCTTTTTTGTCACTGAGGAAATCGAAACAACTCAACAGCAGCTTGGCCACTACCCAGGAATGAAAGCGTTTCAGGGCATCGGGGGCTTTTTTTAGCAATGGTTCCAAATTGAGGTAGCGGCTAAAATTAGCATATAGCACGAGCGGTGCAGAGTCCGTTTGCATAGCATGCAAATAGGTGTACCGCATTACATGAGTTTTTCCGGTTCCCCGCGGCCCAACCAATAGCTTTGCTCCAGTGCTAAGAAGCTTTCGTCTCGCGTTTTTAAATATTTCCCCGTCAGCCAGGGTCGTGTCTATCAAGTTTAACGAAAGTTGATCTGCGCGCTCTTCAAATTCTGCCATTTAGAGTTAATCCTGAGTCAAAAAAGTATCATTTCTTTTTTTTTGGGGCAATATCAAACTGAAACGGGAAAAGTAAGCAAGTCAGCCTTTGACAACTGCTTTGCGCTGACGCCATAACAGCGGGATGCTAACCACGCTTGCCCATCAGATGAAATGAGTTGTTTAAGTATTTCTTGCTGAGCCTTTTCCGGAACTCTGATCCTATAGACGCAATCTGTTAAAACCGGATATCCACTGGCCACACCGAGAACCTTATGTTCCAGATTTCTGCCTACTCTCGCTAACAAAATGTCTCCCGGCTCCGCACAAACGATATGTCTATCCGTCGAAGCGTGGTATTGCGACTTTCCGAACTGCCGAAGGTCACACCATTCACCTGCGAGATCGACTGGCATATCGGTGGTGTGAAAAACAGGAAAATTAAATGCTCTAGTTTCTGAACTTGTCAGCGAACCTCGCTTGATGTCCAATGCAATGGAGCCAAGTGTGATGTGAGATTTTTTGGAAGAACGCGTTTTCCCTCTGTGCGCGTGATAATCAAAATCTAGGCGATCAATCGCTGCATCTACATCCACCAGGAGTTCGGAGCTCATATCGGAGCCGACATCAAATTTTTGGAGAGGGATTTGCTGGGTCGCTGCGCTGTCCTTGCTAATAACTAGGATATAAGCCTGAGCGTCGGTGCCTTGAAACGAATGCCGCGGCAATCGAATCGCCTTTCGGATAGCGTATCTTTGCAGGAGCTCTTGGCGGAACAGTCGATATTTTGATGCGGAAATCAGACTGTCCGGAACGATGATGCCCAATGTAGCGTTGGCGCTCATCAGGCGCAAGTTTTGAGCAAGGAAAAGCAACGCAGCGTCGACTTCAGATAAAACGGGCAGACAACCACTAAAGCCTGCATCTTCAACAATCTGAGCAAAACCTTTTCGCCATTTCGGAATGATAAAAGGAGGATTGCAAACTGCAGCATCGATTGAGTTAGCTCTCGCCGAGATGAGTTTCGGTAGTCGATCGCTTAGAGCGTCCGCATGAATGTGGCTGTGCTTGACACCGTGTGTAGACTTAAAAAGCTTTCGAAGGTGAGTGCGCGCCGCGGTGTCGACGTCTACGGTCAGTAGCTCGATATTTTTCCAACGCTGTAATGCTGCCCTCGATAATGTGCCGGCGCCAGCGCCCAGGTCAAGGACTCGATTTGGGGAAAGTCCTGCCATTTGATCAATCAAGAGGCCGCCAATATCCGTCTTGGTGTAGTAGCGCCCAAGGCTATCCGAGCCCTCATTTCGTTTGACAATTGCAGGTGCGATCTGAGTCATATGTATTGTTTAATTTGCATTGATTGTCAAGATGGTTTCGATGGCCGATTGATCATTGACCGCTGGCGGAAGCATTGTTGCTATTGTACCTATTTACTGCGAAGTGCCGATACCTTTTCCGGTGGCTTCTAGTGTGGCGCAACGCTGCAAGAGCTCGATCTTTTCCTGATTCAGGCGTTCTGACAGCAATTCGGACTTCGTCAACTGTTCCGAAAGCAGGTATGTTTCTCGCGTCCGAACAGCGAGAAGCTGTTCATTCGCTGCCAGAGTGTGCTGGCTGGAGGCTTCGCGCTCAGTCGCTATTTTGCACGTCGATGACATTACCTTTAACTCATGCGCCAAGACATCCCGTTCAGAGCGCAGCAGTACCACCTCATCGTTTATAGTGCTATTCAGTTCCTGCAAGCGGTCGTTTTCTGCGTTCAAATGCGAAATTTGCGTTTCCTGGACTGCGAGAGTCGACTGCTGCCCGAGCAATCTCTGGTGGCTGGCGGCGAGATCGAGCTCTAACCGTGCGGTACGATGTTCATAGGCCTGCTTTTCTTCGGTGCGCTGCGCGGCGGTCGCTTCCTGATAATGATCGAATTGAGCCCGTGCCAGCGTCAACTGTTGATTGAGTGCGGCGACTTCGGCCGACCTATCCGCCAAACGAAGCTGAAGCCCGGATCGGTCGCTTTCCAGTGTCGCCAGCGATACGCTCATTACTTGTTTTTCCGATTGAAACTTAGCGATTGCCTGATCTGCGTTTTTCACTTCTGCCGCGAGTGCATCGCTCCTTCGGGCCAGCGCCGTCTTTTCGTCCAGCAGGAGCTGTCCCTGTTTATGCATCGCTTGAAGCTCATCCCGATGGCGTTGCTGCGCCAATTCGATTTGTTGTCCCGCCTCAGCTTGCAGATGGTCGTAGACAGCTTTGACCGCCTGTATCAGCGTTGCAGGGAGGCCTGCAGTAGATGCCTCGACCTGTTCTTGGTGCTCCAGTTTCCAGTGCTTCAGCATCGGTGCGATGGTACTTTTGCTGCCGGTGCCGCCCATCGCTTCGCGCACATTGTCGACCGTGATCGATTTACCCTGTTCGACCAATAAAGATGCTGCTCTAACAACATCGGAATAGAGAATGCCTGCACGCGCCATAGTGAGCCTCGGATAAGATTATGTGTTACGTATTACGTAATATAACTATATATAATGAACTAATTAAATTCAAGAAAATCATAATTAACACACTCGATAAGGTTGTTTATCGCGTGTTATTTGGCTAAGGTTTGTGCTATGCTGAAAAATCACCATTACAAAACCCAATTCTGAGCGACATCCCATGCCAGAAAATACCATCCCGGAAATTACAAGCGCTCTAAGTCAATTGGGCAAGCCGCCACAATTGCGTAACGTCGGTACGCCTTCTACTGTGGAACTGCAGGAGCATGCCACATTGCTCGCGGCCGCCACATCCGACAATACGCGCCGCGCCTACCGCTCCGCTATCCAACACTTCCTGGCCTGGGGTGGGGCGCTGCCGGCGGATGAACCGGCCATCATCCACTACCTGCTGGCCCATGCGGCCGCGTTGAATCCCCGCACGCTGGCGCTGCGTCTGACGGCGCTGTCCCAGTGGCACGTGCATCAGGGCTTTCCGGATCCGGCATCGCTCCCGACGGTCCGTAAAACGTTGACCGGGATCTCCCGGGTCCACGGTAAGCCAAAAAAGAAGGCCAAAGCCCTGCCGGTGGAAGACCTGGAGCGCATCATCGTTGCGCTGGAGCAGTTCGACACCGTCAAAGCTAAACGCGATAGCGCGTTGCTGCAGATCGGTTTTTTTGGCGGATTCCGCCGTAGCGAGGTGGCGAGCCTGGAGGTGGAATTCATCAAATGGCAAGCGGAAGGCATCGCGATCACCTTGCCGCGCTCCAAAACGGACCAGGAGGGGGAAGGTATCGTGAAGGCTATCCCATATGGCGACGACGTCTGCTGCCCGGCAACCGCCCTCAGAACCTGGCTCGCCGCCGCCGGTATTACGTCCGGCCCGATCTTCCGCCGCGTCGATAAATGGGGCAAGATCGGTGCCGACGCATTGCATGAATCCAGCGTGAATACTATCTTGGCCGAGTGCGCCAGGCGAGCGCAGTTAGATTACGTGCCCGAGCTCAGCAGCCATAGCCTGCGCCGCGGCATGGCCACCAGTGCGCACCGCGCCGGCGCCGACTTCCGCGACATCAAGCGCCAGGGCGGCTGGCGCCATGACGGAACTGTGCAAGGCTACATTGAAGAAGCAAGCCAGTTCGAAGAGAATGCCGCTGGAAGCCTGTTGCGCCGCAATTCAAACAATAAATAGGCAATCGTAGAATCTAAAGCTGGACTATGACGACCTGATGGAGAGCCGGAAATGAAGCGAACCACGATAAAAAGAAAAGACCTACAGAAGTTAATCAGGGCCAAATATAAACAATACAAAGACCACAAAAATATCAAACTGGGTCGCGTATTCCATTTGGGCTACCTGGATGACGTCGGTTGCAATTGGAGTATTTCTATTGCCAGGGATGACGACTGGGAGGCGGCCGCTGATTTCATTCGGCCCTATATCGTTCAATTGCGCTACCGATACAGGCTGGCAAAATAATCAACGGGCCGAAAACAGGCGAGTCCCCGTTCACTAATCATCTTCGGGGCTCGCGGGTTGTTGTCTTGACCCAGTCAGATCGAGTTGATGCGAGACCTGATTGAATATGCATATCGAGACAAGATCGGACTGGACTAGGGAAGCAATAGCGAATCGTCCATTTAATTGGCGTTTAAAAAAGTCGAAATATCTCAATTAAATCAGTGAGTTAAATGCATTCCTGCGGAATTTTAAGGAATCCCGGCCGACCCTC
>NZ_JACOGB010000015.1:0-15056 GCF_014284215.1 Undibacterium sp. FT79W
GCCCGATTAGCCTGTGAAGTGAGTGGTGCAACAATGCCGCCAGCAGCAGGAACCCACCGAAGCGAGTCCGGCGTTTACGCCTAACCGCAGTAGGAATCCCTGTCGTTTACGGCAGGGAGGATGTCAACACCTGGCTTTCAGCGTTGCAGCAGGGGAGAGGGTTCAAGTGTTCATTTTTTTTTGACCGTCTCAGAAAATTTGTTGAATGCCTTGAATTTGTTATCCCGCTCCGTCGTCACGTAGATCGTCGTGGTGTCGATCGATGCATGACCGAATTGATCCTGGATAATCTGGACAGGAACACCATTCGCAATCGCATGTGAACCACAGGTGTGACGTAACCAGTGGGTACTGGCCCGGTGCATGTGTCGAGCATCTTCCTTAGATTCTTTGGCCATACAGTACGCGGCCTCCACAAAAAATGCTTTGAAAATATCAAAAATTCTACGCGATGACAGTGTGCGTTCCGGTCTTCTCAATTCGGTCGATTTTTCTCCATTTTCTCTGGTTTCATACAAAGTATAGCCAGGTGCCACGTCGATTAAAGGCGTTACCGGAGGTGCGTCTTGATAAGACTTTATTCCACGATGAGCAAGATAGGTGTTCAATTCTTGAATGACGTTGTGACTCAGAGCGACATCACGCGGTTTATTTCCTTTGCCGATGACATGGAGTTGATAGCCCATCTCAGAGGTACCAGCCAGAGCAAAACGCTGAATGTCCCCGGCCCGGGCGACCGCCATTTCTGACAGCCGCATTCCTGTTTCATACGCTAACGTCAACATGAAACGTAGCCTGAAATATCGGCTATTTTTTTCGTATGTCTCAAGGTGCTGGATTAAGAAATCCCATTGTTGCTGTGTGAATGACCTGGTTGCATCCGACTTAAACACGCCATACTTGCTGGCCTTTACCGTCTCAAAGGGATTGCTGTCAAGGTAGCGTTGGCGTACCAGTGTCTCGCACAGCATTTTGACGATCGTGATCGCCTGTTTCTGCGAGGCGACGGAGAGCACGCCTGTTTTTTCGACTGAGAGATCCGGAGGCATGCCATCGAATTGTTTCAGGATTTTAGAGGACGGTGATTTCTTAACACGGACAGGATTCTCAAACGGGCGCCAGAGTGGGCTCCAGCGGACGGTATGACGCTTTCCAAGCCAGTCCTCTTGTGGAATACAGTATTTGCTTGACCATGCTTCGGGTGTGAGTCGGCCGAGGTCGTTTAAGAAGTTTTTATACGCGATGCAATCATCTGCCATCAGGGAGGAGAGGGCTTTACCGCGTTCTAAGACAGACCACAGCAGAAAACGTTCGGCTTCTTTTCTGTAATTGCGGTAGGTGTTGGCATTGTCTTCAACGAGTTTGAGCCAGGACTGAATCGCATCATAGTCATTATTGACGCCGCTCCGGTTGCGTTCTGCACGGTTTTCTCCGACGCTGCCGTCCAGATAAGGATGGGGCTGGAAATACTCTAAAGGTACGATGCCAAACTCTTTGGGGCGACTGGCTTCCATGGCTGCAACGTCGAGGTCACGGTGTTTGACCATGGCGAATGTACTGACCGATTGTCCTAAATCTTTTTCATACAGCTGCAGCCATTTCACCAAGCGAGCCGCGGTCACTTCACCGACCTGATTCAAGTTCCGGTACCAGAGGCGTCCCTTCAGGTTAATCGTATTCAAGAGGTCCCCCACGGTATCAATCTGCGCGGCGATCAGCCGCTGCGCCACTGCCGGAATAATCCAGGCACCGACCGGATCATTGAGGTGCGGGGCAATCGCTACTTTGGCTTCCAGCCAGTTCAATGCTTCATTCTGCTTTTTTAAGAGGCTCGCTTTTCTTTTTTGGCGTGGATCCGGCTGGACATCACCATATTCTTCTTCGAATAGCTCGATCAAATCCGCTTCGGAATACATCTCGTATGGATCGCGTTCTTCACGATACGCCGCCAGAGAGGGAACTTCGACAGTCGAGACTGGCTTTAATTGCTCTGGTTCAATATTAATAATGCGGGCATACGCGAATTTACCGTGCCGCTTCGCGATAACAGACAGATCCTTTCGAATCCATTGCAATGTGGTGACAATTTCTTTACTCGATATCCTGGTCGTGGTGGCATTTTCTAAATACCGCTTGGCCATCTCATATTGATCGAGGCCTTCAAGGTAAGCACGGAAAAAGGCGAAATGATGCCGGCCAGCGCGCTGCAGTATCCGGTCAATGGGCGAATGGTTCTGGGACTCAGACCGGCCTGGGGCAAGTCGCTGTATGTTATCCGGATCGGTGGGCACGGCATCGTTTTCCTGATGATGGAGGTTTTGACTCATGGCGGCATTATTTCTTTGATTATTGTCGCAACGCGATTCTCACTGCAATAAATGCCCGCCTCTTTTATGTCCTTGTGAATGCGCGGACTAATGTTAACTCCATTCAGCACTTAGACTTTCCGCCTGTTGCAAGACAGTTTGAATGGCGTCTTCTTGTTGATCCGGCGAATATTTGTATTTCCGCAAAATACGCTTCACCATCAGCCGCAATTTTGCCCGGACACTTTTACGCTGCGACCAAAAGGCACGAGCCAAAGACGTAAATCATTTATCGCCAGTGAGTAAAGGGAGAGGGCACTTATTATTGGCTATGGGTTTTGTCTGGTGCATGGGTTATTATCACATTTATTACAAAAGAGCATAGCGACCCATCGTTGCCATCACTGACATCAATAAAAAATGATGTGTATCCAGCATTTTCCCGTAGCAATCTTAGCCGAATAATGACTCAAACTTCAAACAACCTTGCCTCAGATTCATGGGCCATCGCCGACCTTCTTCGTGGAGATTTCAAACAAAGTCAATATGGCCGCATCATCTTGCCGTTTTGCTTATTGCGCCGCTTAGAGTGCGTGTTGGAAGCGACGAAAGACGCGGTACTGGCCGAATACGAAAAAGTGCAGGCGATGAATTTGCCAGAAGAAGCGCAAGAAAAATTGCTCTTGCGCGCCACCAAAGTTGGCGAGCATCAACTGAGTTTTTATAACACCTCGAAGATGAATCTCTTCAAGCTCACTGAAAGCCAAATCAAAGCTGATTTGGAAAGCTACATCCAGAGTTTTTCCAAAGATGCGCGTGAGATTTTTGAATACTTCAATTTCGCCGAATTTATCGGTCAACTGAACGACGCTAATTTGCTCTACAAAGTCGTGCAAAAAGTGCGCACCATTGATCTCAGCCCCAAGGCGGTATCGAATCACGACATGGGCTTGGTGTTTGAAGAACTGATACGCCGTTTTGCTGAGGGTTCTAATGAAACGGCGGGTGAGCACTTTACCCCGCGTGACATCGTGCGCCTGACGACGTCGCTGGTGTTCATGGAAGACGACGAAGCGCTGACCAAGTCAGGCATCATCCGCACCATTTATGACCCGACAGCGGGTACAGGCGGCTTTTTGTCAGCGGGCATGGAATATGTGCATGAGCTCAACCCCAATGCCGTGATGCGCGCTTATGGTCAGGAATTGAATCCCGAGAGTTACGCCATTTGTAAAGCCGATATGCTGATCAAGGGCCAAGAAGTCGGCAATATTAAGCTCGGCAATACGCTTTCCAACGATCAGCTTCACGCTACCAAGTTTGACTACATGCTCTCTAATCCGCCTTTCGGTGTCGATTGGAAAAAAATTGAAGACGATATCGTTAGGGAACATACAGAGAAAGGCTTTGACGGACGCTTCGGGGCTGGTTTGCCAAGGGTTTCTGATGGGTCTTTATTGTTCCTGCTGCACCTCATCAGCAAGTTGCGCGATGCTAAAGATGGCGGTGGTCGCATCGGCATTATTCTCAATGGCTCGCCCTTGTTCACAGGTGGCGCAGGTTCCGGTGAATCAGAAATTCGCCGCTACATTTTAGAAGCCGATTTACTTGAAGCCATTGTCGCCTTGCCGACAGATATGTTCTACAACACGGGTATTGCGACTTATGTTTGGGTGCTGTCGAACAAAAAAGCAGCCACACGTAAAAACCAAGTGCAATTGATTAACGGCGCTAACCTCTGCGGCAAGATGCGTAAGTCTTTAGGCAGTAAGCGTAATGAAATGAGTAGCGACGACATCGCCACCATCACCAAGTGCTTTGGTAACTTCGAAGTGGTCGATGCTCGTGAGCTTGATAAGCCAGCAGACGCCAAGAGTAATCGCGGTCGCCAATCGGCCAATCCAAAAACAGAAGTCGCCAAAACTTTCGCTGCCAAGATTTTCAAAACCCACGAATTCGGTTATCGCCGCATCACCATAGAACGCCCATTGCGTCAGTCTTACCAATTCTCAGATGAGCGTATTGCCACACTGCGTTTTGAATCAGGTGCCTTGAACAGCGTCATGCAATGGGCTTATGCGGAGTTTGCGAATTTACCCAATGCGATCTGGAGCGATGCGCCTGATTGCGCGCACTATGGCGACCTCAGCAACCACGAAGAAGCAATCCGTCGTTACATCAAAACCCATTTCGCCGATCTCAAAGAAAAACAAATCAAAGACCTGCTGGACCGCAGCACATGGACAAGCACCAAAGCCACCATGCTGAAAGCCAAAGCCTTGCAAGCGCAGATTGGTACAGCGCAGAGCGATGATATGAACGGCTACGAAGATGTGGTCAGCAAAGCAGCAAAAGCCGCGAGTATCAGCCTCGACGCCAAAGACAAAAAAGCGATTGAAGCCGCAGTGAGTTGGAAGAACCCGGAAGCGCACGCCGTCATTAAGAAGTTACACAAAGCCAAAGCCGACCCTGTTTACGGCCTGTTTGAAGGCGTGGGAGAACATGCGGGCAAAACGATCGAATACAAAGCCGATAGTGATTTACGCGATTTTGAGAACGTCGCGCTCGACCCCGGTCGCAGCGTCAATGAAGTCAACGAAGCCTACTTCAAAAAAGAAGTACAACCGCATGTACCCGATGCATGGATCGATGCCAGCAAGAAGGACGATAAAGACCAGCAAATCGGCATCGTGGGTTATGAAATTCCGTTCAACCGCCATTTCTACCAATATCAGCCACCACGCGATTTAGCGGAAATTGATGCCGATCTTGATGCGGTCAGTGCAGAAATCATGAAGCTGCTGCAAGAGGTGCATTCATGAGCAAAAACACTGTTGTGAAGACTGAGCAGCCCGACTTCTCCGAAGTCGTCCACCTGATCACCGCCGCTCGTCAGCACGCCTATCAAGCCGTCAATACCACATTGATTGAGTTGTACTGGCAAGTCGGTGCATACATCAGCAATAAGATCAAGGCAGCAGAATGGGGCGATGGTGTGGTGGATGCCTTGGCTAAACATTTAGCGCTAACCCAGCCCAACTTGAAAGGCTTTACCCGCCCTAACTTGTTTCGCATGCGCCAATTTTATGAGACTTATCAAGGTGACCAAATTGTCTCGGCACTGCTGAGACAATTGCCGTGGACACATAATCTCATCATTCTGAGTCGTAGCAAGCATCCTGAGGAACGGGAGTTTTATTTGAGAATGGCAGTGCAAGAGAAATGGTCTAGCCGTGAACTAGAACGGCAATTTACGACCGCTCTGTTTGAGCGGGTCATACTCAATCCGGTAAAAGTGTCACCGGCGGTGACACTTTTACACCCAGACGCCCTGAGTGTTTTCAAAGACAGCTACATCGTGGATTTTCTGAATTTGCCAGAACAACACAGCGAAGCGGATCTGCACAAAGGCTTACTCACCAAGCTCAAACATTTTTTATTGGAACTAGGCCGCGACTTTTGCTTTGTCGGCAGTGAATTCCCTGTGCAAGTCGGCAAACAAGACTTCGCGCTCGATCTGCTGTTTTTTCACCGAGGCTTAAATGCACTGGTCGCGATTGAACTTAAGGTCGATAAATTCCAACCAGAACACCTGGGCAAACTTAACTTCTACCTCGAAGCCCTGGACCGTGACCACAAAAAGCCGCACGAAAACCCTGCCATTGGCGTCTTGCTGTGCGCCAGCAAAGATGATGAAGTGGTTGAGTATGCCTTAAGCCGCAGCCTGTCTCCCGCCATGATCGCCGAATACCAAACCCAGCTACCCGATAAGAAACTACTGCAAGCCAAGCTGCACGAGTTCTATATGTTGAATCTGGCGCAGGAGGGCGAGGTATGAGTCGGTACAAGGCTTATCCTGAGTACAAGGATTCTGGGGTAGATTGGATTAAAGACATTCCTTCAAATTGGCAAGTAAAGCGAATTAGTTACATTGCTTCACTAAGAAGTGGGGATGCAATTGTAGCCGAGCAAATTGAGGTCGAAGGCGATTTTCCGGTATATGGCGGAAACGGATTGCGCGGGTATACGGCGAACTATAATCACGAAGGGGAATTCATCTTAATCGGTCGGCAAGGAGCACTTTGCGGAAATGTAAATTATGGTGCAGGAAAATTTTGGGCATCTGAACACGCCGTAGTTGTTCATCCTTATTTGGCAATCGTCACCAAGTGGTTCGGTGAAACGCTACGTGCGATGAATTTGAATCAATACAATGTTTCTGCTGCGCAGCCAGGGCTAGCAGTCGCAAATATTACATGCTTGAAAGTCCCATTCCCAAGTTTAGAAGAACAACAAAAAATCGCCAACTTCCTCGACCACGAAACCGCCAAGATCGATACCCTGATCGCGAAGCAGCAAGAGTTGATCAAGCTGCTGAAAGAAAAACGGCAGGCGGTGATTAGTCATGCCGTCACCAAAGGCCTCAACCCCAACGCCCCCATGCGCGACTCCGGCGTAGAGTGGCTGGGTGAAGTGCCTGCGCATTGGATGGTTTTTAACATGGATCATGCATTAAGAGCTATTGGTGATGTCGATCATTACATGCCAGCGTCAATTGACATTGGCGTTCCTTATGTAATGACGGGTGACCTGAAAGAGGTAGTGAGCGGTATCAATTTTGACGCTTGCAAACAAGTAAGTCGCTCAGATTATCTAGCCCTTTCAAAGAAAATTAGGGGAGAAAAAGGCGACGTGATTATGGCGCGATATGCGACTGTTGGGACAGTGTCTTACATCGATATTGATGCAGAATTTATAGTTTCCTACTCATGTGTGACCATTAAACCCAAGACAGATAAGGTGATTGGTCTATATCTCTTTTATTACTTCAAATCCGATGCTTTCTTGCAGGGTATTCAAAGTCAAGTTAATACAAACACTCAAGGGAATGTTGGTATCAATGACCTAAAGAAAATAAAAGTAGCGTTGCCAACGCTATCCGAGCAATCCGAAATTGTAGATTGTTTGCAGCGAACAATTCGAGATTTTGACCTGATATCGGAAAAAGCGAAAGAAGCGATTGTTCTCGCACAAGAACGCCGCACAGCCTTAATCTCCGCCGCTGTCACCGGAAAAATCGACGTACGCGATTGGCAGCCGCCCAGCGAATCTGCCATCGCCGCCTGATTCTGTTTAATTGATTGAAGCATTCTTCAGAGATTTGATTCATGAGCAAAGCCAACGAACTGACCTTTCAAAACGACATGATTCGCCAGCTACAAGCCCATGGTTGGTTGCTCGGCAAAGCAGAACACGACAACTGCGAGCTGGTTTTGCCTCCGGTGTCGTCAGAAGGCGATACAGGGGAGTTCGCACTATGAATCAGATCGCCCCGCAAAACTCCTTATTACAAGCCATTCGTGAGCTAGTTCAACAAGCACGCCAACAAGTTGCTCGCAGTGTGAATAGCACCATGGTGCAAACCTATTGGCATATTGGCCGCTTAATTGTGGAAGATGAACAGCAGGGCGAGGCGCGGGCACAATATGGCGCGCAACAGCTTGAGCAATTGAGCGCTCGCCTAACCGAGGAGTTCGGCAAAGGCTTTGATGTCCGCAACCTCCGTAATATGCGTGCCTTTTTCCAAGCTTTTCCAATTCGGAACGCACTGCGTACCGAATTGAGTTGGACGCATTATCGTTGCTTGATTCGCATCGACAACTCCAGTGCACGCGAGTGGTATGCGCAAGAAGCGATTACGCAAGGATGGAGTGCGCGGGCTTTGGAGCGCCAAATCGCCGTGCTCTACTACGAGCGTTTGCTTGCCAGCAAGGAGCGCTTGCCGGTAGAGCTGGAAGCCAAAGCGCATACCGATGCGCTGCAATTGCATCCTAAAGACTATTTGCGTGATCCTTATATTTTGGATTTTCTGAACTTGGACAGCAGTGCTTACCAGGAAGCCGATTTAGAAAATGGCATCATCAATAATTTGCAAAAATTTTTATTGGAGTTAGGCAAAGGTTTTGCCTTTGTTGAGCGTCAACAGCGCATCAAGACTGAGGACGGCGACTATTTTATTGATCTGGTGTTTTACAACTTCCATCTTAAATGCTTTTTGTTGATCGACTTAAAGCTCAACAAATTAACGCATCAAGATGTCGGGCAGATGGATATGTATGTGCGTATGTACGAAGAGCAAAAACGGCGACCTGATGACAATCCGACCATAGGCCTGATTTTATGCAGCGAGCACAATCATACTGTCGCGAAGTATTCTGTTTTAAAAGACAGTCAACAATTGTTTAGCTCGAAATACCTTACTGAACTTCCAAGTGAAGCCGAATTGAAACAAGAGTTAGAACGGGAACGATTACGCGTGCAATTGCAATTGGCCGAAAAAAAGAGCGATGCGCATTAAAAGCACGCAGGAATGACGAATCAGCTATTACCGTTATCTCGAATTGCAGAATGAACAGAGACAAACCATTATGAGCAAAGCCAACGAACTCAGCTTTCAAAACGACATGATTCGCCAGCTACTAGCTAATGGCTGGCTGCTGGGCAAAGCAGAACACTACAACCGCGAATTGGCTTTGTATCCGGAAGACGTGATCGGTTTTGTCAAAGACACGCAAGACGAGCAATGGCAAAAGTTTTGTGCCTTGTATCCGGTGCAGCCTGAGCAAAAGTTTTTAGAGCGCTTGGCACAGCAATTGAATAAGGCTGACCCGAATGCGGCGAATAAAGAGATGCGTACCTTTGGTACTTTGGGTGTCTTGCGTCATGAATTGAAAGATCGCGGCACGCGTTTTTCTTTGTGCCAGTTTGCACCGGAACATGATCTGAATCCTGATACCTTGGCGCGCTACAAAAAGAATCGTTTGCGCGTCGTGCCTGAGGTGACCTATAGCCCGTGGGCGACGGCGGAGCATTTGGCGGAGATCGGTGTGAAAGCCAAAGAATGGCGTATTGATTTGGTCTTGTTCGTCAATGGTATTCCGGTTGCGACGCTGGAACTCAAATCAGAATTTAAACAAGCGGTACACAATGCGATGCGCCAGTATCGCACCACGCGTTTGCCGGTGGACCCTGGCACCAAAAAGCCTGAGCCTTTACTAACCTTCAAGCGCGGAGCGCTGGTGCATTTTGCCGTGAGCCAATACGAAGTGTATATGACCACACGTTTAGAGGGCGAAAGCACCTTCTTCCTACCGTTTAACAAAGGTACGCACGATGGCGGCGCGGGTAATGATGCGCCGCTAGACGTGAACCAATACGCGACCGACTATTTGTGGAATGAAGTCTTAGTGCCAGACAATCTGCTCAAGATTTTGGGGCGCTTCGTGCATTTGCAGATTGAAGACAAAGAAGACTGGGAAGGGCGCAAGTACAAAAAAGAAAGCCTGATCTTCCCGCGTTACCACCAATGGGATGTGGTGAGTAAATTGCTGGCCGCCGCGAAGAGCGAAGGGCCGGGGCAAAAGTATTTGATACAACACAGCGCGGGTTCGGGTAAATCAAATTCAATTGCGTGGTCTGCGCATCAGCTTTCTTCTTTGTACGATGCTAGCGGTAGTAAGCTATTTCATTCGGTGATTGTGGTGACAGATCGCACTGTGCTCGATGCGCAGTTGCAAGACACGATCGCGCAGTTTGAGCAAACCGATGGCGTGGTCGGGCGCATCAATAATCAAGAGGGCGATGGTTCTAAATCAGAAAAACTCGCCAAGGCTTTGGAAAGCTCGCAGCCGATCATTATCGTCACCATACAAACCTTCCCGTTCGTACTGCGCGCGATTGAAAACAGCGTCAGCCTGAAAGAGCGCAACTACGCGATCATCGCCGACGAAGCGCATTCTTCTCAAACGGGGTCGACCGCTCGCCAGCTTAAAGAAGTGCTGATGGTCGATGGCACTGCCAGCGATGACGAAGAACTCACGACGGACGATATTCTCGATGCCGCCGTTGCTTCACGCCGTGCTTCAAAAAATCTGACTTACCTTGCCTTCACCGCGACACCAAAAACCAAAACGCTAGAATTGTTTGGCCGCTTACCTAAGCCCGACGAGCCAGCATCGAAAACCAATAAGCCAGAAGCCTTCCACGTCTACAGCATGCGCCAAGCGATAGAAGAGGGCTTCATTTTGGATGTGTTGAAGAACTACACCAATTACAAAGTTGCCTATAACTTGGCGATGAAAATGAAAGATGCCGACCAAGAGGTGGAAAGCAAAAAAGCCAAGGTCAAGCTCAATCAATGGGTGCGCCTGCATGATCACAATATCAGCCAGAAGGTGATGGTGATCGTCGAGCATTTCAAAACGCATGTGATGGGTTTGCTCGGTGGGCAAGCGAAGGCCATGGTGGTGACCGGTTCGCGCAAAGAAGCGGTGCGTTACAAGCAGGCTTTTGATAAGTACATTACTGAGCAGGGTTACCAAAAGATCCACGCGATGGTGGCGTTTTCGGGTGAAGTGGAATTTAATGACAAAGATCCGAATGCGGAATTTTTGCAAGGAGCAAAGTTCACCGAGTTGAATATGAATCCGCAACTGAAAGGCCGCGACATGCGCAAAGCCTTTGATACCGACGATTACCAAGTAATGATCGTCGCCAATAAGTTTCAAACCGGTTTTGACCAACCCAAACTGTGCGCCATGTATGTGGACAAAAAGCTCGGCGGTGTGGAGTGTGTACAAACGCTGTCACGCTTAAACCGTACTTATCCCGGCAAGGCAGAAACGGGTACTTTTGTGCTCGACTTCTTCAACGAGCCGCAAGACATCCTTGCGGCCTTCCAGCCTTACTTCCAAACCGCAGAGTTGGCCGACGTATCGAATCCGAATTTGATCTTTGACCTCTACGACAAACTGCGCGCAGCCGATATCTTTACCTGGACCGAGGTTGAGCAATTCTGTGAAGCTTTCTTCGTGAAGAGTAAGAGCAACGCCGCCATCGCCAATATCTGCAAACCCGCAGTCGAACGCTGGCAGAAACGTTACAAGCATGCAGTCGATGCCTACAAGCAAGCGAAAGAGATGTTTGAGCGCCAAAAGAAATTTAACGACCCTGTGTTGATTGCGAACGCGGAAAACAGCTTTAAAGACTGCAAAAAAGCCAAAGACGCGCTGGAGATCTTCAAAAAAGACCTAGGTACTTTCGTGCGCTTCTATGAATTCATGTCGCAAATCGTTGACTACAACGACAAAGACCTGGAAAAGCTCATCCTCTATGCGCGCAACCTGCGCCCGATGCTGCGTGAAACGGTCGTCGATGAAGACGATATTGATTTATCCAGCATTGTCCTCAGCCATTACCGCGTCTCTAAAATCCGCCAACAGCATTTGGCTTTACAAGAGAACAGCGAAGAATACAAGCTGGAGCCGGGTGAGGGTTTGGGAACGGCGAAAGCGAAAGACAAGCAAACCGAATTCCTGTCGCAAATCGTGCATCGCTTAAACGAGCTGTTTATCACCGACCAACTCACTGAAAAAGATATGGTGAATTACGCCTATACGATCAGCGACAAGGTGCGCGAGAACGACATCGTGATGCAACAAATCGCCAACAACAGCGCAGAACAAGCCATGTTAGGCGACTTCCCCCGCGCCGTAGACGACGCCATCCTCGACAGCGGCGACGCCCATCAAAATCAGATGATGCAGTTATTGTCTGATCCAGGTAAGGCTAAGTTATTTTCTAAGGTTATTTTTGATATCTTAACGGGATCACGATAACGTTTTGGACTTCCCCTAATTTTGTAGGCAACACTTAACTTCCAAATTGGCGTTGCTCGAATGCTAGTGGACTCATTTGATCGGTTGCGCGGCAAACCTCGTCCTTCAGGGCGGGGTCAAGAGCGCGGACGGCGAAGCCGTCCGGTTTGGTGCGTCTAGTGTGGTGTTTGCTGCTGTTCGATGTACTGCCGGATAACGGCAATCGGTGCGCCACCGCAGCTACCGGCAAAGTAGGAAGGCGACCATAGCGCACCGCCCCATAGCTTCTTGCGGATGCTCGGGTAGTTCTTCTTCCGAATCATGCGGCTGGAAACGCCTTTTAGGCTGTTGACCAGATTGGAAACGGAAACCTTGGGCGGGTAGTTCACCAGCAAGTGTACATGGTCATCCTCGCCGTCGAACTCCACCAGCTCCGCTTCAAAGTCCCTGCAGACGCTGGCTAACATGGGGCGCAGGTCGTCAAGAATCTCTTTTGTGAAGACTTCGCGGCGATATTTTGTCACAAAGACCAAATGCACGTGCATCAGGAAAACGCAGTGTCTTCCGTGTCGGATATCGTTGTCATTGCTCATAGACCAAACTATAATTGAAGTATGCAACGCTTACAAGCCTACAAATACGAACTGATGCCCAACGGCGAACAAGAGCGCGATATGCGCCGCTTCGCTGGGTCATGCCGGTTCGTCTACAACAAAGCGCTGGCAATGCAGCAGGAGAACCACGAGGCGGGCAACAAGTTCATTGGCTACGTCGCCATGGCGAAGCAATTGACCGGGTGGCGCAATGGTCCTGACACACCTTGGCTGAAGGAAGCGCCGTGTCATCCGCTGCAACATGCCTTGAAGGACTTGGAGAAGGCATACAAGAATTTCTTCGAGAAACGCGCCGACTTTCCAAAATTTAAGCGCAAGGGTAGCGGTGATACTTTTCGCTACCCCGACTCGAAACAGATCAAGCTCGATCAGGGTAATGGCCGCATCTTCCTTCCCAAGCTCGGCTGGCTGCGTTACCGCAACAGCCGCGATGTGCTGGGCGAGGTGCGCAATGTCACCGTGAGCCAATCGGGCGGCAAGTGGTTCGCGTCGATTCAGACGCAACGCGAAATCAAACAGCCGCTGCCAACCGCGACGACGGCCATTGGCATCGATGTCGGCATCTCCCGGTTTGCCACGATGAGCGACGGTGCTTTCATCGCGCCGCTCAACAGCTTCAAGAAACATCAGCAACGCCTTGCGCGCTACCAGCGCCGCATGAGCCGCAAAGTCAAGTTCAGCAGCAACTGGAAGAAGGCGAAGGCCCGCGTCCAGAAGATTCATACCCGTATCGCCAATGCCCGGAAAGACTTCCTGCACAAGACCACAACGACGATCAGCCAAAACCACGCGCTCGTATGCATTGAGGATTTGCAGGTACGGAACATGTCCAAGTCTTCCAAGGGCAACAGCGAACAGCCAGGCAAGATGGTGAAGCAGAAGTCCGGCCTGAACCGCTCCATTCTCGATCAGGGGTGGGGTGAATTCAGACGTCAACTGGCGTATAAGGTGGCTTGGCACGGCGGTATGTTGCTGGCCGTGCCGCCGCACCACACCAGCCAGACATGTCCGGCTTGCGGCCATGTGTCGAAAGATAATCGGCAAACACAAGCAAAATTCCTGTGCGTCGATTGCGGTTACGAAAATCACGCCGATATGGTCGGTGCGATCAATATTTTAGAGCGGGGATACCGCTTGTTAGCCTGTGGAGAGTCGGAGCAGTCAGGCCGCTCGAAGAAGCAGGAACCCACCGAAGCGACTCGCAAATCATCGCGCAGCGCCGTAGGAATCCCCGTCCTTTAGGGCGGGGAGGATGTCAATTAGATAGCTATAGTTTACTCAACGTACTTAGCGATAGGGGAGCCAACAAAATGAAAGAATTTTTAGATGGTTTTATTTCAGCTGCGAAGGAGACGCCGCGAGGTTTTTTCGCGCCTTTAATTGCTATTTGGAGACTTTTCTGCGGTGTCACCGATTCGGTTTTGAAAAAAAACGATCACTAAATTTCATCATTACGTTGAAGCCCATTTTTAAATTGAATCGCAATTTTGGAAAGTCGGTACGCAGGATAACTGATGCATCGCAAGTCAAGTTGGAAATCAATCAGCTCAAATACAGGGGAGCAAATGGTCTAATCCTCTTCCCCCGATCTGCAAAACACCTATTGTTTTTTATCACCGATCTGCAAGTAGCCTATTGTTTTTTCGCACCTCTGGCTTATTTCTGCAAGTAGCCTATTGTTTTTTATCACCTCAGATCAGAGCAAGCCATCGAAAGGCGGGGATTTTCACGGCCCTTTCGCAATTTCTGCATAAACCTATTGTTTTTTCGCACCTCTGGCTTATTTCTGCAAATAGCCTATTGTTTTTTATCACCGATCTGCAAAACACCTATTGTTTCTTCGCACCGCTGACACATTTCTGCAAACAGGCTATTGTTTTTTATCGCCGCTAGGCACAGCTTCGCAATTAAACACTCTGCATTTCTCGATGATTTCTGCATAATTTCATTGTTATTTATAACTGGAAAATATGCGACATCATCTAATGTTGCAATTTGTTTAATTTTCTCAATAATTCTGCATAAACCTATTGTTTTTTATCTCCGCAGATCAGACCAGGCCATCGAAAGGCGGGCATCTTGTCTGCCGTTTGCGTAATTTCTGCATAGACCTATTGTTTTTTATCACCGCAGATCAGACAAAGACATCGAAAGGCGGGCATTTTGTCTGCCGTTTGCGTAATTTCTGCATAAACCTATTGTTTTTTCGCACCTCTGGCTTATTTCTGCAAATAGCCTATTGTTTTTTATCACCTCAGATCAGAGCAAGCCATCGAAAGGCGGGGATTTTGACGACCCTTTAGCAATTTCTGCATAGACTTATTGTTTTTTATCACCTAAAAAAATCATCTATCTAGGGTCTGTTGACGTTTGAACGTAAGCCTTTGAAAAAGAAAGGCAAACTCGTATTGTTAAGGTTTTCACACCGATCCAACACGAGTTTGCCATGCCCCGATTACTGCTCAATGACGAGCTCTGGT
>NZ_JACOGB010000016.1:0-12333 GCF_014284215.1 Undibacterium sp. FT79W
CAAATGGTTATGGACTTACAATCATGATCGTCCCAATACTGGGATCGGCGGCATTACCCCGAAACAAAAGCTAGCACTTGCCGCTTAGCCTCTACTTATCGGCCGCATTAAAAATGGGGGGATTACCAGGTGATATAGCCCTTATATACAAGCTAGAACTGCCCACTCCACACCGACAAGCTGGCTGGACAAGCACAAGAAACCTCATTAGATTGCAATACCTGGTTGATTAGACGGGTGTTGGCAATTCAGCTTGGTTCACCCATGGAATCATGCATCACTCTCGTTCCCCGTTGGTAAAGTGATTCGTTATTGGCACAATGGGCAATATTATTTGCGGCCCAGTAACCCGTGTTTTCCACTCGGTCAGTCAGACAGCGTCAGCACTGACATCTTTTATTTCTTGATAACTTCCATTTGCTCCAGGAACCGTGCAAGCGCTTCAGCAGTTGGCTCGCCCCATAACTCATCAGCATACCAAGAAGAAAACATTGCTTTGACAGTCGGGCTTTCAATACCTTTGTTTAGATTCAAAGCACTACTTTGGTTCGCTTCTTTGAACCGTTCAAATAAAATCTTTTTACCGGCCTCATCAACCTCATGGTACACGTCCAATGCCTCTTGCGAGCGTGCTGCCAGGAAACGATCCATTAGCGACTGCCCATCTTTGGCTTTTGGTTTTGGTAATTTTGCAGCGTTATTCTGTAGCTGCTCATTTGCTGCGTTCAATCCTTTCTTCAGGGTCCAACGGAAATAGGCGGCTGGAGAGTCTAATGGAGGACTATTTTTTTGTTTCTGACGATTTTCAACAAAAGAGATAGCTGCTTGAATATTTTCATCGGCATACTGTGCGACAAAGTCCGTTGCCTCCTGCTGGCTAAATCCTAATTTCATGATCCGGTTTATTAACTCTAGGTCGATTACTGGCGGAGCTGGGAATGCTAACTGTGGCTGCTGAGCATGATCAACTTTGAATTGAAGACGATCGATTTTTCGACCATTTTTATGTTCAAT
The DNA here is from genome assembly GCF_014284215.1 of Undibacterium sp. FT79W. Lineage (NCBI taxonomy): Bacteria > Pseudomonadati > Pseudomonadota > Betaproteobacteria > Burkholderiales > Oxalobacteraceae > Undibacterium > Undibacterium sp. FT79W. The sequence goes on from NZ_JACOGB010000016.1 coordinate 1,015, forward strand.
TAGCTCGACATTAATATCTGTGAGCGCATTTATCTGAGCAACAGCAGGTTTAATAACATCACGCTTAAAATACTTATATGGTGGGGGGGCATCTTTCGAAACCGCATTTCCCGTTAATGCACCGTACCAATGTTCGTAGGTTTCGATATGCGTTCTCTTTGACGGATTCGTTGCATAGCGTCGGCATATCTCATATAAAGCTAAAGCCGTTCCCGATCGCAATAACCCTTGATAGATAATATTTAAGCGAGTGTAAGTCCCCGGCGCCATGACAAGTTCATGCACTTCTGGGGGAAATGCGAAACCAAACCAGACCTGGCCGCCATGCTTTTTAAAACCTGTCGGATTCACCAGTGTTACCGAAGATACGAGGCGCTCGCTTGTCCATTGCGTCTCATTTTCCATCAAGAGTTTTATATTCTGTAACTCTTCTAATTGCAGTTTTAGAAATTCGGTATCTTTACTATCGTAAGAGGCATCTTTCGCGAGTTCAGAGAGAGGAATCCAGTAATACTTCTTTGCCGATGGTGTATCAATCGGTGCATTGATACCAGGTACCTTCATTGCCTGAGCGTGATACATCATGACATTAAACACTTTCCGAGTGAGTAGTGTCAGTTTGCCTTCCGTTACTCTTAGACCAATTGCTTCATTGGTCTTTCGAAATTCCTTTGATTCGGTAGTCTCGGTAGCTTCTAATTGCATAGTATCAAAAGCAACGATTTCCTTTTTTGATCTTCTAGTTACCATTAGCCACTACCTACCCTTTTTAGGTGAAAATAGGAAATCACCTTGCAAAAGGTGAAAAATTTGTTTTCTGATTCTCTCACCTTTTAATCGTATTGACCACAACCTCACCTTATTTAAGTGAGTTTCAACTACAAATTAGAATCACCTCAAAAAGATACCTGTGGAAGCTCACCAATGTTCCTGTATGCACTCACACTAAGTCCCTGTAAATACTCACCTGTATCGACGTTAGTACCTGTACACACTCACGAAAGAACCTGTATGCACTCACCATAGTACCTGTATTCACTCACCGAATCGGGCTGAGACCCGCATGAATAGTAGGTCTAGTGTTACTTAATTTGGTTTTAAGGTTTTAATAGGGTTTTTTATTAATAAAACCCTCAAGATAATAAATTTGATCCTGTGTGTATTTTTAGAAAAAATAACCGCCAAAGAAAGAACCTAACTTCTAAAAACAATCTTAAGTTTTTTTACAAAAACCTAGGTAAAGAGATTTGAAATCTCTTTACCTATGAGATTTACTGGTTTTCAAGGAATAAAAGTAGCTTTCGAAGATTCAAATAAATTTTAACTATCAATTCTCTACATTGAAACAGCAAGTTTTTCCTCCCCGTAGAAGCTCACCCTTTTGTTTTCATACAGGTATTTATGTCCTGAAATACACAATTATTCTCGCAACTAATGAGGTAACACCATGATTATCAACAAAAAATGATTTGGATAGCGACTAGCATACTTCTCAAACAGTAAATCTCGAAAAGAACCCCGTAAAAGCTCACCTTTCAAATTTAATCCCTGTTGATACTCACCTTTGCAAATTCATTAGGGGTTAATCAAAGTCAAAATTACTCCTATGTGAATACTAATCAAAAATCTACCTATTAATTATTCCATAGATTAAATGCAAGGATTTAACCTTACAAATAGAAAAAATCCTTGCAAACAGTTTGTACATATAATATTATGAAAAAAATTTAATTCTGGAGATTAATCTTGTCTAGCAAACCCTTTAAGGTACAAGCTGTAGCTAATTTACTTGGAATCACCGTGGATGCAGTGAGAAGGGATTCCGAAGAAGCAGGAATTCAGGTGGCAAGGCAAGCTGGTGATGGACCAAAAACGCGTTTGTTCACGATCCAAAATATTTATGAATTAGCAGCCTTTCGAGCAAAGAAAACACTCATTAAGCCGAAAAAAAAGGTCATTATGACCGTGTATGCGCCAAAAGGCGGCGTTGGCAAGACAACAATTGCGTCAAATCTTAGTTCTATTTTTCCGTTACTTGGTTTAAAGACCTTAGTTATTGACCTCGACTTCCAAGCTAACTTATCGATGTCATTTGGGTATGATGCTGAAATGACTCATGAAGAGGCAATTGAAGTTAACAAGCCAGTCGAAACGTGTGTGGATTTTCACTTCGGAAATCTTCTTCCTCAGTGGCAACAAAGCACGACTCCTTCCCTGGACTCAGTGTTGAAAAAGCCTTATGGAGAATTTGGACCTCATCTAATTCCAGCAGAAGTATCACTTGATAGGCTGGAAGCCTTGTTTACTTTAGACGCCATTATGAGTAAGCAGCCGGAATTGGCAATAGCAAAGTTCTTACATGAAGGTCGGTCTGGGCAAAATGTAAATCTCGATCTTTCGCAATACGACATTATTATTTTTGATGCACCTCCTGCAAAAAATCAAACTACAAGGGGAGCTTTGCTGGCAAGTGATTTTGTATTAGCCCCCGTGTCGATGGAAAAATATAGTACCAAGTCAGTGTCTTACTTATCTAAAGTCCTCAGCGAGATGGAAAGTAGCTTAGGAAAATATCCTGAGCTCATTATTTTAGGAAACTTTTTTGATGCGACAAGGGTTCGAGTGGCAGCGCAAGTATTGGCTTTAACAAATCAATATAAAAATGCCTGGTTGAACAAAACAATTGGTTCTAGTGAAGAATTTAAAAAAGTCTTGTCTTCTGATGATTATGAATTACCACTTGCCTTGGCTAAGCCCAGTGCACAGTCGGCGTTAGAGTTAAGGTCAGTTGCACAAGCATTAATTGAAAAAATGGGAATTCTATGAGTAATAAACATCAAACTGAGGCAGAATTTCAAGCTTCGCTTGCGGCAAAGTTAAGTAACATTAACAAACCACTATCCATGCCAAATATGGTAATGACAAAACCTCCAACTGGCCCTTCGAAGTCACTTGAAGAGTTGCTTCAGTCAAACGAACAACCCACTACCTCACAATCAATCGCGTCTGAAGAAAAGACAATTCAAAAAATCCCTGTCCATTTAATCGATGATTCCCCTTGGCAACCACGTACTAAATATGATGAAAGCTATATCCAAGCATTAGGCGAAATGTTAGTTGATCGCGGTCAGGATGATCCTATTAACGTCAGATTAATGCCTACTGGCAGATATGAACTGATTTCTGGACATCGTAGAGTTCGGGCAGCCAGGATGATAGGCTGGAGTACGATCAGTGCTCAAGTGAATTCTTTAGATGATCGAAGTGCTGAGCTTGCTACCTTGGTTAGCAATGAGGGACGCATCGATCTAACTGACTATGAAAAAGCAAAAACCTATAAACAGGCGATGAATCGTGGCTTCGCTAAAACGCAGGCAGAGGTCGCAAGATTGTTCGGTTGCACGCAGGCTCGTGTGGCACAGTGCTTGGGACTACTAAATCTACCTGATCCCATAAAGTCGATTTTAGATAAATATCCGAGTTTATTTGGATATCGCTATGGTCGAGTTATCGCTGACTTAATCAAAGAATTTCCTGATGGATTGGAAACTATCATTTTAGGTATCGAGAAATTAATTGATAACCACGATCTTAATGGTGATGATCTCCGAGCCTTTGTTGAGAGACAATTGGTTAAAAGAACTCGCGAACTTCCGAGGAAACCTACATTGATTGTCGATACAAATGGCGTTTCTTTGTTTTCGGTAAAAATAACTGAAAAGCAAATAATCATTGATATCAAGGAAAATGTTGATCTAGAAATAGCCTCTAAGAAAACATTAGCTGCTCTTCGAGATTTTGCATTATCAACCGGAGAAGAGGAATAAATTATAAGCAGCTTATAAATTGCTTTTTTGAAATATTTTATAAGCTGCTTATAATTCAATATTACATTTCAAATGAATTTGGAGATTTACAAACGAATCAAATTAGACAGTGTTTTCGACCGATAGATAATCTGATTGTAAAAGTTAATGATTAAGCCTGTAAAAGACAGTTAGGTTTTTTTATTGCGATATTTTCGGTTCCTACTATTATCCAAAAACCATTATGTCCTCACCGCTAGAAAGTATGGGGAATTCATATTGCTGATTTACATAACCTTGAAGGAGAATGTTCTTGGTTGTATTTGCGATTATGCACCACGACCCATTCTAGACAAGTTCATTCTCTTATTTCAATTGTTTGTCTCCATTTTCTAGTTGCTGCGCGTAATGCAAGTAGATAGTCCTTAGGAAAATGTGCTTCCATAATCTCTGCAAGCCATGCTTCTGACCCATCGGATCGTATGACAAAATGGTTCTGAATTTCGACTAACTTGAAACACTACGAACTTTGCTATGCTGGTTTTAGCCATTGTTGATTCATTCATGTTGCCAACTAAGATCGCACTATTCCATCGAGTCAGATCACTGCTGATTTGATGGCGAAAAACTTTCCTTCAATTATTGATCGTTGTGAACATCACTTTGACCTGTCCGAGAACGTTCTATCACTGCTATCTAATTCGCCGGCCTTGGCTGGTACTTCTTTAAGTATTTGTGAACTTCCCCCAATCAGTGCCACGTATTACTAGAGTTTTGAGGTTGGTGAAATGATCGATATTCAACAGGTGTCATCCCGTTAAGTGAATCGTGTAGGCATTGCTCGTTGTCATCGTTCACCCACAATTCCGTGCGTTCTTTGACCTCCTGCAAGTTCTTAAACACATACATATCCAACACCCCCTGGCGGTAGCTGCGGTTGAAGCGCTCGATGAAGCCGTTTTGCATTGGTTTGCCTGGTTCAATAAACTCCAAGTGGACGTCGTGCTTTTGTGCCCAGTCAGCCAAGGTCGCCGAGATGAATTCTGGCCCGTTATCCATTCTGATTTGCGCCGGAAAGCCACGCCAGGCAACGATACGTTCCAGCACCCGTAAAACACGGGACGCCGGCAAATTCAGATCCACCTCAATGGCCAGTACTTCCCGATTAAAATCATCGACGACATTGAAGGGACGAAAGCCCCTGCCACACCATAAAGCATCACTCATAAAATCCATCGACCAGCTCTTGTTGATTTCTCCCGGTACGACCAATGGTTGCGGGTCTCTGGTTGGAAGTCTCTTTTTACCAATGCGTCGCCGGTTCATCTTGAGTCCGCAATACACGCAATAGACCCGCTTATGATTCCAAACATGGCCGCGTCGTCTTATTAACTGAAAGTACTTGCCAAATCCCCGTTCCGTAAACCGCTCTGCTATTTCCTGCAAAACCGCAACGATGTCGTCGTCCGTTGTTGTTTGCCGTGTGTAGGTCAGGCTGCGTGAGAGCTGCTTTGCTTCTTATGTCGTGGAATTTGGCATTCCCTTTATCCGTCTAGCGTGTAAAACCCTGTCCTTCAGGGCGGGGATATCAGCGCGGGAGGCGTCAGCCTCCTTGCTTTTTGATCGTTCAACGATATACTGAGCACATATACAGTAAAATAAATGATACCCAGCGCTGCCACCTCACCCGCCACCTTCAACACGCGCGTCTTACGTCTGCGCTTGAAGGATAAACATGCCACCATGCTGCGGGATCGGGCCGTGTGGGTCAATCAGATCTGGAATTACTGCAATGACCTTCAACAGCAAGTCTGGCGTCGCGAGAAGCGTTTCCTCTCTGGTTACGACTTTGCCCCTTTCACCAAAGGCGCTGGTAAAGAAGGCATACCATTGCATTCTCAGACGATACAAGCGATCTCTGAAGAATACGCTACCCGCCGCAAACAATTCAAAAAAGTCAAACTGCGCTGGCGGGTTTCTCGCGGCGCTAAACGCTCATTAGGCTGGATACCATTTAAAGCCTCGGCGCTGTCGTATCGCAATGGCCAGTTCTGGATGTCCGGCATCGATCAGCCATTGTCCCAGTATAAGTTAGGCGCAGGCGCTATCGCTGAAGACGCACGCGGGCGCTGGTATATCAATATCACGGTCAAGGTGCCCAAAGCAGCTCTGACGGAGGGGCGTGCAGCGCTAGGTATTGACCTCGGTCTGAAAGACTTTGCTGCCTTCTCTGATCCGGTGTTGGATAATGTGGAGGTGCGGCAGTTCTACCGTGATCTGGAACCAGCTCTGGCGGTGGCACAACGCGCGAACAAGAAACAGCGTGTGAAGGCCCTTCACGCCAAGATCGCGAATCGGCGGAAAGACTTTCATCATCAATTAAGCACTGCACTGGTTCGCCGGTATGGTCCAATCTTCGTTGGCAACGTGAATGCGTCTGCCCTGGCACAGACACGGATGGCAAAATTCGTGCTCGATGCGGGGGGGGCGCAATTCAGAACCATGCTCCAGTACAAATGCGATGACGCAGGTGGATGGTTTGTAGAAGTCAATGAAGCGCATTCCACCCAAGACTGTTCTGCGTGCGGAGCACGCAGCGGTCCGAAAGGACTGAAAGATCTTGGAATAAGAGAATGGACTTGTCCGCAGTGCGGCACGACACATAATCGGGACCGCAATGCCGCTCAGAACATTCTCCGTCGCGGACGTGAGACGCTGGCTGCAGGAATCCCCGTCGTTTCCGCGTAAGTGGCAGTCTTTAGACTGAGGGCGGGGAGGACGTCAAAGTAGTTAAACTTTGCTGATACCTTGCCGGCGGAACAGTGTCACTTAACTTTTTGTTTGAGATACCTGTTTAATCTCACCTTTAATTTTGAAAAAAGCAGTTTTCTTAAGTTATTTTAATTGTCTAAATATTAATATCATAAGAATGATATCCCTGTTTTATCTCACCTATTAGGTTTAAAAATACTAAGGTGAGATAAATTTTGAAAATATTTCACCTTTCAAGATAAAATAGTTATTAAAAGAACTATAATCAAGTCTTTAAAATATTAAATTTACAATAATTAACTGCCATAATCTGAAAGGTGAGCATTTACGGGGAGCTTTTCATTTATCGATTTGCTTTTTTTGGTGACTAATACGATGAAAGGTGAGCTTTTACAGGAAACATTAGTCTCGGAATCCGAGACAAGTCTCGGGGTCGAGACTAAGTCATTATCTACGCAGATCATGACATGCCGGACAGAAAAGGTCGTCGCGCTGGCGAATATTACGCGCAGCAACTCAGCAAGCGACTTTTGGAAATGGGATTCAAAGTAGAAATTCGCTTACCCAAAACCGAAGGTACTGACTGGGCAGATGTGTGGATGGATGCCACCAACCGTCCTGGCAATATCCGCGATACTTTGTTGACCAACGTCATCCAGCAACAAACGGATGATCCTTATCGACTCATAGAAAGCATGTTGAAAGACAACATTTAAAACAGAAACACAAGTAAAAAGCCCTCCGGATATTATTTCGGAGGGCTTTTTTTTGTCTTGAGATTTGGAGAGTGGGGGAGGAACTTCGACGATTTATTTGATTCCTGCTGACGAAAAGAAATCGTCACCCAAGCCGTGTTCGATATTATCTACCGCGACAGTAGGGCAAGCCGATTGCTTATTGGTGGGAACCTTTTCAGGCAGTGCGATGACTTTCTCAGTCGTTTTCGGAACAATGATTTCTTGAGGTTTAGTAGAACTGCCTAATTCCCCTCCTTGAATCACCTCTGAACCGTGCTTGTTCAAGTATTCCTCTACGGCACGTTTAATAAAATGAGCACGATAGATTTTGTTCATTTTTGAATGCATGAACTCGTAGAGCAGGGGATATTCCGCATCATTAATAATCGTCTGAAATAAGACGTTAGCCATTGCTGACTCCGCGTGACAGTATCCGATCCGCCACCATTAAAAATCCAATTGTATTAGTGAATGATGGATCTGGCAGTATTTCAATACGATTCAGTGGAAATGTTTCTTCAATAACTTTTTCATAAAATGCTGCTCCGCCACCCGTCAACAAGATCGTATGAATATCCTGCGAACCACCAATGCGCGTTTTGATTTCTTTCACTACATCGGAAATGATCGGCGAGGATTTTGCCAGGAATGAATGTAACTCATCGACCGAGATGGTGTATTTGTAATACTCCAGTGCCTTCTTGTTCACAAAGCTATCATTAATGTCTTCGATATTGTCGTACTTTCCACCACCATAGGTATTGGAAATTTGTTCAGCAATGTGTTTGAGGACATTGGATACGCCGCCCATTCTTCCACCGCTTCGTCCATCGATCATGTTGTAACCTTTGGCGACAACCCAGTCTGTCGTCACATAGCCGATGTCAACGATGAGCCGGGTTTGACCATTGTTGACTGCCGCACGATTGAGTGTTGAATACATGGCCAAAGTACCGACAGGTTGCGGAATCACAATGACATTATCTACTTGAATTGTGCGGCCATTAATATCGTGACGACCAACAAACGTCTTTTTCAAAACATCAGCATAAAGCGGCATGGTGTGTACAGGAAGACCCAACGCGAGATATGGCACATGCGTCGCACCCGAATAATGCAAGGCCCCTAGTAACAGTGCCTTGTAGTTGTTTGTTGTTGGAAATTCCTCTGACAAAGAACGACCAGTACTGGCTTCGCTTTTGGCGAGATGTGAGTCCGGGCCGATTTCAAATGATGTATTTCCGACGACCACTTTGACTGTATTGCGCTTGCCACCCATTGATTCGTTGGTAGAGACAGTCACACCACTTGATATCGGTGCCAACGATGGAAATCCGCCCGTAATAATCACACCGTCAAGTTTCACCGCCCACTTAGTTTGTCCGAATCCTACATCCACTGCCACATTACCTTCGCTCATAACACCTCCACTTGATTGACAAAATTAAGTGTCTGAAATAATCAATTGACATTGAATTTCTCAGCCACCTGATAACACCATTAAACCAGTTAGATTTGCCTTAAATTTTTGGTATCGGACGCTATTTATTGCATCATTTATCGCTAACCATGGTTACTTCATGGTTACCTCATGGACAGGTCATGGATGCAATCGATTGGAGTCGATGGTAAAAATGCAAGTCATGGTTACTTCATGGTTACCTCATGGACAGGTCATGGATGCAATCGATTGGAGTCGATAAATAAACCGCAAGTCATGGTTACTTCATGGGTTGGTCATGGATACTGCTTTTTTAAATTTTGACCGTTTGTGATGTATGACGATTCAAAGTTTCGATAGCAGATGATTTGTCGAAAGGCACTAAAATATAGTGCTGATAACGCATGACAAACGAATTGCAGATCATTATTATCGTCAATGCAGCACAGAATTTCAGATTTTCGCTGGGAAACTAGCATCGTCAACGGCTTATGCCGCATTTTCAGTCTCTCGTTGTTTTGCTTTTCGTCTTGTTTTCCGCTCCAAAATTGGCAGCGGATTTTTTAAAAAAAACAAGAACTTAGAAGTGCAAAGAATGAGGGAACCAAAACAGTGATAAATATTGGCTCTCCGGTGTGTTTTCAATTATTTTGAGTAATTCTCAGGATTGGAATACACCGAAGTCAACTACACATTACGAATAGATAACTGGATATCGAATCACTCACAGCAGTGACATCGAGGGGAGGTTGGCCGCAATCGCGTGCGCTGACGAACTTCAATGAGAACGATCCGGCAAGTCGGTAGGGGCGGTAAGCCTTAACTCCGGACTTGAATGCCATCTTGGTAGCGCGTACCGAAAACGCGTGGACTCACGGCTTGCAAAATAACTGCACGCAGATCAAAAACAACAAGCAGCAAGATGTACAGGATGACGACGTTCTCATAGAAGAACGAAGCAAAGCCTGGCCGAACTGCTTTCGTTGTTGAAGTATCTGTGTTGCAAAGCAAAGTGCGTGATGAGCGAAAGCTCAGCTGGAAATGTTGCCTCCCAAATCCAGACTGCCAATCTTTATCGCTAAAGATCCGAGGTCGCATAGCGCCGTCCTGCAAAACGTTATTTGCAAAAGAACATGTTTCAACAAGGTTGCATAAAAGTCAATGCAACATTATTTGGTAAAGCAAAGGAAAACGCATGGCCATCATCTATGACTTCGAGAAAGACATCGCTGGATGCAACCTTCACCCGTTGCTGAAAGAGGAACTACGAAAGCTGTTTAAATCCAATCTGAGTAAGCCACACAGCAAAACACGCGTATCCACCTCACCGCTTGGTATTAAGACACAGCGCATGCGCTCGTTATGCTTGCTGGCCTCGTTGGAGACGCTACAGAAAAATGGATTGCATCGATTTACAACCCTGTCGAGTCTCAAAGAAAAACACATTCAATTTTTAATAGACGCATGGATTGCCAAAAATCAAGGACGTGGGACGATCGAAAACAAACTAACGTATCTTGCTGCACTGGCAAGCTGGCTTGGAAAGGCAAACATTGTTAAAGACGTTAGCGAATATGAACAGATCCGACAATTACCGAAGCGGTCCGGTACCACGATGACGGATAAAAGCTGGGAGTCGCGCAACATCGATGCACAACAGATGATCGCTCAAATTGCCGCAGACAATCCACACGTCGCGATACAACTGGCATTGCAGATCACATTCGGCCTGCGCACAGAAGAAAGCATGCTGCTCAGACCCTTCGACGTTCTCATGCGCCGGTCTGGCCAACTCTACCTCATGATTGCTGATGGCACAAAAGGCGGTCGTCCGCGCCGCATCGACGTGCAAGACGAAGCTGACCTGGACGTGATCGAATTGGCGAAAAATTACATCAACCGAAAATCCAAGACAACGATCCCCGAAGAATACACATTCCAGGAATGGAAGAACAAGTATTACTACTTGCTCAAAAAGCATGGCTTCACTAAAAAAAATCTCGGTGTGACCGCCCATGGACTACGCCACCAATACATGCAGAACCTGTACAAACAATTAACGGGTAGCGACAGCCCGGTACGCGGTGGGGAGCAGCCAGCACCAGACATTCTGGCGCACGCGCGTCAGGTTATTACCGAGCATGCCGGTCATTCGCGGGCATCGAAAGCCAACGCTTATATTGGAAGTCATGCGGCGATGAAAGCCAAAACGTCAAAAGACCTAACAAATAGGCAGATTCTCGACAGCTTGCAAAAAAATGGCGGCAATAAAATGGAAGCAGCAAAGCAACTCAATTGCTCCCGATCCTATCTTTACCAACGACTGAAAGACATAGACCATCATGATCATGCGTAATCCCAAACGGTTTCTGTGGACACTATCCCTGTTCTGGAGCCTCATGCTTCTGTTCGTCTTCATGGTATTTGTATTACTGCTTGACATCCTCCCTGCCGTAAACGACAGGGATTCCTACTGCGGTTAGGCGTAAACGCCGGACTCGCTTCGGTGGGTTCCTGCTGCTGGCGGCATTGTTGCACCACTCACTTCACAGGCTAATCGGGC
>NZ_JACOGB010000017.1:0-5816 GCF_014284215.1 Undibacterium sp. FT79W
GCTGAGAAGAAAAAGCGAAGCGAAAGGGCGAAGGGAGTTGACAGTGAGTGAGAAGTACTTCATAATCTCGTTTCTCTGCTGCTGACGCACACAACGATGCGAAGCAAAACTCGGAAGAGTGAAGCGGAAAAGAATTTCAGGATTCGCGGTTCTTTAACAATTAACAGTCAATAAATGTGAGCACTTGATGAAAGCGCACCAATCAGTTTAACTGGTTGGCATGCTTAAAAAATATCAAATGCTTCACAAGAAATAAAGCAAGACGGATTTCAGTAATGGAATCTGAACTGTCAGTATTTTGAGTGAGCGACGCCTTCGAAAGAAGGAGTTCAGAAATGAACAAAAACAGAGATTAAACTGAAGAGTTTGATCCTGGCTCAGATTGAACGCTGGCGGCATGCCTTACACATGCAAGTCGAACGGCAGCACGGACTTCGGTCTGGTGGCGAGTGGCGAACGGGTGAGTAATATATCGGAACATACCCTAGAGTGGGGGATAACGTAGCGAAAGTTACGCTAATACCGCATACGAACTAAGGTTGAAAGTGGGGGATCGCAAGACCTCATGCTCATGGAGTGGCCGATATCTGATTAGCTAGTTGGTGAGGTAAAGGCTCACCAAGGCGACGATCAGTAGCTGGTCTGAGAGGACGACCAGCCACACTGGAACTGAGACACGGTCCAGACTCCTACGGGAGGCAGCAGTGGGGAATTTTGGACAATGGGGGCAACCCTGATCCAGCAATGCCGCGTGAGTGAAGAAGGCCTTCGGGTTGTAAAGCTCTTTTGTCAGGGAAGAAACGGTGATCTCTAATATAGATTGCTAATGACGGTACCTGAAGAATAAGCACCGGCTAACTACGTGCCAGCAGCCGCGGTAATACGTAGGGTGCAAGCGTTAATCGGAATTACTGGGCGTAAAGCGTGCGCAGGCGGTTATATAAGTCAGATGTGAAATCCCCGGGCTCAACCTGGGAACTGCATTTGAGACTGTATGGCTAGAGTGTGTCAGAGGGGGGTAGAATTCCACGTGTAGCAGTGAAATGCGTAGATATGTGGAGGAATACCGATGGCGAAGGCAGCCCCCTGGGATAACACTGACGCTCATGCACGAAAGCGTGGGGAGCAAACAGGATTAGATACCCTGGTAGTCCACGCCCTAAACGATGTCTACTAGTTGTTGGGTCTTAATTGACTTAGTAACGCAGCTAACGCGTGAAGTAGACCGCCTGGGGAGTACGGTCGCAAGATTAAAACTCAAAGGAATTGACGGGGACCCGCACAAGCGGTGGATGATGTGGATTAATTCGATGCAACGCGAAAAACCTTACCTACCCTTGACATGTACAGAATGCCGAAGAGATTTGGCGGTGCTCGCAAGAGAACTGTAACACAGGTGCTGCATGGCTGTCGTCAGCTCGTGTCGTGAGATGTTGGGTTAAGTCCCGCAACGAGCGCAACCCTTGTCATTAGTTGCTACGAAAGGGCACTCTAATGAGACTGCCGGTGACAAACCGGAGGAAGGTGGGGATGACGTCAAGTCCTCATGGCCCTTATGGGTAGGGCTTCACACGTCATACAATGGTACATACAGAGGGCCGCCAACCCGCGAGGGGGAGCTAATCCCAGAAAGTGTATCGTAGTCCGGATTGTAGTCTGCAACTCGACTACATGAAGTTGGAATCGCTAGTAATCGCGGATCAGCATGTCGCGGTGAATACGTTCCCGGGTCTTGTACACACCGCCCGTCACACCATGGGAGCGGGTTCTGCCAGAAGTAGGTAGCTTAACCGTAAGGAGGGCGCTTACCACGGCAGGGTTCGTGACTGGGGTGAAGTCGTAACAAGGTAGCCGTATCGGAAGGTGCGGCTGGATCACCTCCTTTCTAGAGTAGCGCCGTAATTAAGTGTTCACTTTTATTGACTGTTAAAAGAAAAGACGAGAAGAGTAGTAAAGAGAAGTAAAGCTGCTTTGAAGTAGGAAGTAGTGCCTGAATGGGGGTTTAGCTCAGCTGGGAGAGCACCTGCTTTGCAAGCAGGGGGTCGTCGGTTCGATCCCGTCAACCTCCACCAATACTGGGGCTGTAGCTCAGCTGGTTAGAGCACCGTGTTGATAACGCGGGGGTCGTTGGTTCGAGCCCAACCAGCCCTACCAAAAGTATGTTGAGAAAACAAACGCAAATGGCGCGTGCGCTGTTTAGGTTTGTTCTTTCAAATCGAAAGAGAGTCGGAAGACTCAGTAGCAAGAAGTTCTCGTTCTTTAACAATTCAGAAGAAGTAAAGTAGAAATAATCAAAATTTATTTCTGTAAAGGAAGTATCCGGAAGGATGCTTCGTTTGGTGTGACGACAGTCATGCTGAATAATTTATGGAAGGGTTATGATTGTATCGAACAAACAAAGTATTAAAAGAGTTTGATCAAAAGCAGCCGAAAGGCAGTTTTAGAAAAAAATAAATTCTTGAGATACGGCAAACGCTAAAGTAATACTCATAAGTAGTAAAGAACTATAACCGTTTCTTGGTGATGAACCTGAAGTTAAAGAGATTTAACGGCAGACACCAGGAGTTAAAGTTATAGGGACAAGTGACTAAGTGCACATGGTGGATGCCTTGGCGATATCAGGCGATGAAGGACGTAGTAGCTTGCGATAAGCTGCGGGGAGTGAGCAAACACACATTGATCCGCAGATTTCCGAATGGGGAAACCCGGCCGTAAGGTCATTTAACACTGAATACATAGGTGTTAAAAGCGAACGTGGCGAACTGAAACATCTAAGTAGCTACAGGAAAAGAAATCAACCGAGATTCCCAAAGTAGTGGCGAGCGAAATGGGAAGAGCCTGCATGATTTAGCATCTTTGATAATAGAACAGATTGGAAACTCTGGCCATAGAGGGTGATAGCCCCTTATATGAAATCATCGGTGTGGAACTAAGTATGCGACAAGTAGGGCGGGACACGTGAAATCCTGTCTGAACATGGGGGGACCATCCTCCAAGGCTAAATACTCGATATCGACCGATAGTGAACCAGTACCGTGAGGGAAAGGCGAAAAGAACCCCGGGAGGGGAGTGAAATAGAACCTGAAACCGTGTGCATACAAACAGTAGGAGCGGACTTGTTCCGTGACTGCGTACCTTTTGTATAATGGGTCAGCGACTTACATTCAGTGGCAAGGTTAACCGCATAGGGAAGCCGTAGAGAAATCGAGTCCGAATAGGGCGAATCAGTCGCTGGGTGTAGACCCGAAACCAAGTGATCTACTCATGGCCAGGTTGAAGGTGCGGTAACACGCACTGGAGGACCGAACCCACTAATGTTGAAAAATTAGGGGATGAGCTGTGGGTAGGGGTGAAAGGCTAAACAAACTTGGAAATAGCTGGTTCTCTCCGAAAACTATTTAGGTAGTGCCTCAAGTATCACCGACGGGGGTAGAGCACTGTTATGGCTAGGGGGTCATCGCGACTTACCAAACCATTGCAAACTCCGAATACCGTTGAGTGCGAGCTTGGGAGACAGACATCGGGTGCTAACGTCCGGTGTCAAGAGGGAAACAACCCAGACCGCCAGCTAAGGTCCCAAAGTATAGCTAAGTGGAAAACGAAGTGGGAAGGCTAAAACAGTCAGGAGGTTGGCTTAGAAGCAGCCACCCTTTAAAGAAAGCGTAATAGCTCACTGATCGAGTCGTCCTGCGCGGAAGATGTAACGGGGCTAAGCTATACACCGAAGCTGCGGATATCCTTTTAGGATATGGTAGGAGAGCGTTCTGTAAGCCTGCGAAGGTGTCTTGTAAAGGATGCTGGAGGTATCAGAAGTGCGAATGCTGACATGAGTAGCGATAATGGGGGTGAAAAGCCTCCACGCCGTAAGCCCAAGGTTTCCTGTTCAACGTTCATCGGAGCAGGGTGAGTCGGCCCCTAAGGCGAGGCAGAGATGCGTAGCTGATGGGAAGCAGGTTAATATTCCTGCACCGTCGTATGATGCGATGGGGGGACGGATCACAGAAGGTCGTCAGGCGGTTGGAAGAGCCTGTTCTTGACTTGTAGAAGGCACTTAGGCAAATCCGGGTGCGTAATTCAAGGGGTTGAGACGAGTGAACTTGTTCACGAAGCGATCGGAAGTGGTTCCAAGAAAAGCCTCTAAGCTTCAGTCATACGAGACCGTACCGCAAACCGACACAGGTGGGCGAGATGAGTATTCTAAGGCGCTTGAGAGAACTCGGGAGAAGGAACTCGGCAAATTGGTACCGTAACTTCGGGATAAGGTACGCCCTTGTAGTTTGACCCCCCTGCGGGGGAAGGATGAAGGGGTTGCAATAAACTGGTGGCTGCAACTGTTTAATAAAAACACAGCACTATGCAAACACGAAAGTGGACGTATATGGTGTGACTCCTGCCCGGTGCTGGAAGATTAAATGATGGGGTGCAAGCTCTTGATTGAAGTCCCAGTAAACGGCGGCCGTAACTATAACGGTCCTAAGGTAGCGAAATTCCTTGTCGGGTAAGTTCCGACCTGCACGAATGGAGTAATGATGGCCACACTGTCTCCTCCCGAGACTCAGCGAAGTTGAAATGTTTGTGATGATGCAATCTACCCGCGGCTAGACGGAAAGACCCCATGAACCTTTACTGTAGCTTTGCATTGGACTTTGAACCAATCTGTGTAGGATAGGTGGGAGGCTTTGAAGCGTGGACGCCAGTTTGCGTGGAGCCATCCTTGAAATACCACCCTGGTTTGTTTGAGGTTCTAACCTTGGCCCGTTATCCGGGTCGGGGACAGTGCATGGTAGGCAGTTTGACTGGGGCGGTCTCCTCCCAAAGTGTAACGGAGGAGTTCGAAGGTACGCTAATTACGGTCGGACATCGTGATGATAGTGCAATGGCATAAGCGTGCTTAACTGCGAGACTGACAAGTCGAGCAGGTACGAAAGTAGGACATAGTGATCCGGTGGTTCTGTATGGAAGGGCCATCGCTCAACGGATAAAAGGTACTCTGGGGATAACAGGCTGATTCCTCCCAAGAGTTCATATCGACGGGGGAGTTTGGCACCTCGATGTCGGCTCATCACATCCTGGGGCTGTAGCCGGTCCCAAGGGTATGGCTGTTCGCCATTTAAAGTGGTACGTGAGCTGGGTTTAAAACGTCGTGAGACAGTTTGGTCCCTATCTGCCGTGGGCGTTGGAAGTTTGAAGGGGGCTGCTCCTAGTACGAGAGGACCGGAGTGGACGAACCTCTGGTGTATCGGTTGTCACGCCAGTGGCATTGCCGAGTAGCTATGTTCGGAAGAGATAACCGCTGAAAGCATCTAAGCGGGAAACTCGCCTTAAGATGAGACTTCCCAGAGACTTGATCTCTTTAAAGGGTCGTTCGAGACCAGGACGTTGATAGGCTGGGTGTGGAAGTGCAGTAATGCATTAAGCTAACCAGTACTAATTGCCCGTAAGGCTTGTCCCTATAACCTTAGCAGGTATAGGCTGCAAGTGAGCAATATGAAGTGTGAGCCAATGAATGTTGGTACAAATCATAACCAGGAATAAACAATAAATTGAGATTGGTGCGAGTTGAAAAGCGACGCACATTCTACTGAACTCTTCTGAATTGGATTTGCTGTGCCCCACAGAGCAACGTGGCCACAACAGATCGACAAGTTATGCCTGATGACCATAGCGAGTTGGTACCACCCCTTCCCATCCCGAACAGGACCGTGAAACGACTCTGCGCCAATGATAGTGCTGCAACCAGTGTGAAAGTAGGTTATCGTCAGGCTTGTATTCTGCGAACCCCCCGTTACTAGCGTAACGGGGGGTTTTGCTTTTAG
>NZ_JACOGB010000018.1:0-2717 GCF_014284215.1 Undibacterium sp. FT79W
ACTTCAAGAACTGCTCATTGCCGACCATACCGATCTTGGTCACACCAATGCGCTGAGCCGAGGCCATTACCGCCGCCACCGATTTGTACGGCACCACCGCATTCGGACGCAGATGCACTTCCGGTTGATTCGGCTGTGCCGCCACTTCACCCAGTTTCGCTTCGAGTTCGTTACGGCTGGCCACGGCCACTCCGTTCCACAATACCGTGCCATCAAAGTCAACGTCGATGTTGATCACGACCGGTGGTTCTGTCGGCTTACTCGGGGTGTTCGTCGGCATGTTCAGATTCACGGAGTGATTCTGAATCGGGATCGTGATGATGAGCATGATGATCAGCACCAACATGACGTCGATCAACGGCGTCATGTTCATTTCTATCATCACTTCAGGATCGGCGGAGGAGCTGCCTGAGCCTATTTGCATTCCCATATCTGGTCCTTTTCCTTAATTCCGTGGTGGTGGTTCGATCACGAACCCGACCTTGGTGATCCCGGCGCGCTGGGCGGTCAGGATAGTTTTGCCAACAAATTCGTAACGCACATTCTGGTCGCCACGAATATGGACTTCCGGTTGCGGTACTTTGACGGCTTCGACTTTGAGTTTGTCAAACAAACCTTCGGTGCCGCCTGGCAGGGGTTTCATGCCGCCGTTCCAGTAGACGTCACCATCTTTGCTGATCGATACGGTGATGTTTTCTGGTTTGGTTTTGTAAATCTGGTTGCGTTCTGCCGGGAGCTTGAGTTTGACCGTGTCAGTAATCACCGGGGTGGTGATGAGGAAGATGATCAATAAGACCAGCATGACGTCGACCAGCGGGGTGGTGTTGATGGTGCTGTTGACTTCGTCTTCGCCATCACCATCGTTGCCGATTGCCATTGCCATAGTGTGTTCTCTTTCAGATTGCACGCCGGTGCGCTAGGCAACCGGCGTTGTGACTTGAGTCGTTCGTGCTTGTGACTGTGTGTCTGGTGTGCCGTCTTATTTCTTAGCTACTTTGTTCATGCTGCCAGACAGAACGACGGAGTGCAGATCACCTGCAAAGGAGCGGACTTCTTCCATCGCGCTCTTGTTGCGGCGAACCAGGAAGTTGTAGCCCAGAACCGCTGGAACCGCCACTGCCAGACCGATCGCGGTCATGATCAGCGCTTCACCCACAGGACCTGCTACTTTGTCGATCGATGCCTGACCGGACATACCGATCGCTGTCAACGCATGGTAAATACCCCAGACTGTACCGAACAGACCAACGAATGGTGCTGTAGAGCCAACAGTCGCCAGGAAGGCCAGACCATCTTGCAGACGGCTTTGTACTTTGTCGACCGCGCGTTGGATAGACATGGAGACCCAGGTGTTCAGATCGATTTGTTCCAGCAGTGCGCCTTCATGGTGTTCTGTGGCTTTGATGCCAGAGTCAGCGATGAAGCGGAATGGGCTGCCTTCTTTGAGTGCAGCGGAACCGGCTTGGACGGAAGCGGCTTTCCAGAATTTGCCAGCTTCTTTGGCCTGGCCAGAGAGTTTGACCTGGTCGATGATTTTAGTGATCAGGATGTACCAGCTACCCATGGACATGATGACCATGATGATCAGTGTGCCTTTGGCAACGAAGTCACCTGTTTTCCAGAGCGCGTCTAAGCCGTATGGGTTTTCAATCACTTCTTTCGCAGGCGCAGCAGCGATGTCGCCGGCAGGTGCGGCAGCAGGTGCAGCAGCGTCAGCCGCTGGTGCGGAGGCAGCAGGTGCTGCAGTGGAGGCAGTTGCAGAAGCTTCTTGTGCGGAAGCTGGAGCGACGGCAACAGCGGCAGTCAATGCCAGGAGAGCTGCAGCCAGAAATGCGGAGAAACGGGTTTTCATTATGGTGCTTCCTTTAATAACAAATATAGAAGGTTGGTATTGCTTACGACTGTTTTTGTTGTCACTTCGTTCAGGTCTGTTTTGTCCTGCACGAGGGTGACGTTTTTAATTCATGCTGTTTTCTGGGTAAAGCAGGAAGTCAGAGAGGTATTGCCGGGAACGCTGATTTCTTGCTTTTGCCTGGACTCAGGATTAGTTATCCAGTTTCCACACGTACTGCACTTTCGTCCAGGTCGGTTGTGGTTTGCCATCGACGGTACCTGGTTTGTTTTTGCAGGAACCAGACAGCAATTGGGTACGGACGGCATTATCGAGACCACGGTAGCCACTCGATTTGTCGATCTTGACGTCAGAAACGGAGCCATCAGCACCGACTAAGACGGAGAGAACAACCGTACCGGTTTCTTCATTACGCAAAGAAGCGCGTGGGTACTCGGGTTTGCAGCCAGCGACGTTGAAGTCGATGACGCCGGGAACCGTCACAGGGCCGGTTGCTTTCGGTGCTTCAGCCACAGGTGCCGGTGGTGCTTTGCTGAACACCGGGTTTTCAGGTTTGACGTTGGATACGGCAGAAATCGTGTTCTGTGGCTGTACCTGTGGTTGTACCTGCACTTCCGGCGGCGGAATAAATGGTGGCGGTGGGGCCAGCAGTTTCGGCGGCGGTGGCGGTGGCGTATCTGGTGGTGGTGGTGGTGGCGGCACTTCTTCGACAATTTTTGTCTCTAAAGGCTTTTGCACGATTTCGATGAGCTTGGTACCCAAGCCATTGAGCAGTGCATACACCAGCACTACGTGAAACGCTATGACCAGCCCTATGCCCAGGAACTTCTTGCCCGGCTCTTGCTGGCGATCTGAAAAATCCATT
>NZ_JACOGB010000019.1:0-2086 GCF_014284215.1 Undibacterium sp. FT79W
TCAGATTGTTCCATGACAGCTATGGTAACGAGGTCGATAGCTATACAGATGATAGTTACACCAAGCTCAAGGTCGCCGGTTCTGGCAGCGTCAGTACCGGCCGCAGTATTTATGACGACAAAACAAATGGCGGCTCCATTGTATTGGAGTCACTCCGCTTTTCGGGACAGACGCTACGTCTGATGAGTCACTATAAAGCTGACGAACATAACGAACTCGATGGCAATGGCACGACAAATGCTGTCTACAAAGATGTGTTGACATCAATCGCTATTGAAGACAATGTTCAAATTAATCCTGCTCTATTGTTGTCACTTGGTCTTGGTCGTCATGAGTTAAGACCTGGTACGGTATTTAACCTCGGCAACCCCTACTCTTTACCTGGAACAAAAACGGCGACTGATGCTCAATTCGGTCTGTTTTATGACTGGTCTGACGCTGCCCGCTTTTACGCAAGCATTGCCCAAAAAACGCGTTTGCCGACTTTGAAAGATCGTTATTCACAGCGATTGGGAACATTCGTTGAAAACCCGAATTTACAACCTGAAGAATCTATCAATTATGAAATAGGCTATCAAGGACATCCTACACAATCAACGCAAGCAGAAGCTGCCATTTTCTATAGCGATGTCACTAATAAAATCCAAACTGTGGCGAACGTTTCTGGTATCAAGTCTCAGATGCAAAACGTTGGACAAGTTCATATTTCCGGTCTTGAACTGGGCATTAAAACGAATGTGGTTTCATGGCTGGACGTGGGTGGAAACTATACCTTTACCGATTTAAATAATATCAGCAATCCTTCAGTCAAACTGACCGATATTCCACGCCATAAGATCACAGCTAACGCTCTGCTGCGACCTGTAGAAAATATCGATGTCATTGTCTTTGCCGAACACAACAGCAATCGTTGGGTATCCAACACCCTGGAATTATCTGGTTATACAAGTTTGAATCTCAAACTGACCTACCGGCCAGTGAAGCATCTCACTGTGGAAGCTGGTGTCACCAATCTGACAGACAAAAACTACGCACTCGCTGATGGCTTTCCTAATCCAGGACGCATGTGGTTTGGCAATGTCCAATATCAGTTTTAATCAGGTTTTCAATTGAATACAAAAGGAGAAATCATGTTCCAACAATGTCGCGCACTTTTGATTACCACCGCTCTCGTTTTTTGCCAGCAGGTTTTTGCGCACGAAACAACAAGTGATCTATCAAAATATGTCACCGAGAGTGTGACTGTGTCAGGTGCAGTCGAGAATAAACTCATTCTGCGCGTCAATGACTTACGACAATTCCCTCCGCAGAAAGTTGGCGAAGTACCGTTGATTTGCCAAACTGGTGCCAATGTCGGCAAATTAGAAAATTTCAAAGGAGTTCTGTTGAAGGACATTCTTGAAAAAGCGGTTGTCATTTCAAAGGATCACAATGACGTCAAAAAAACCATTGTGATTGCATCGGCAACGGATGGATATAAAGTCGTTTTTTCGTGGAGCGAAATATTCAATACGCCAATTGGAGAAGGTGTCATGGTCTTTTTTGAAAAAGATGGAAAGCCTCTGTCTGAAGATGAGGGGCGGATTGCGATGATATCGTCGAAAGACCTGCGCACCGGCCCTCGTCATGTGAAATGGTTAAACGGGATCGAAGTCAGAAAAATCGTCGATTAAGCATGCAATATGGATACCTTTCAACTTCACCTGCTCTCTATAGTATCAACGTCAAAAACCGATGCTGATCCTATAAGAGCAGCAATTACGGGCGTACTCAGAAATGCGCAAGAAGGCGAACTTCCTCTATTTGCCTGGGCTCTAGGTATGACACAGCCTGCATTCATCGCCATGTTGCAAGAATGTTTTCCTGAAATTGAAGAGTTAGAAATGCTGCCCGATCATCAATATCAAGGTTTGATGGCGACCATTCCAGAAGATTTTTTAATGGTCAAAAATCTTCTGTTAGATTTGCGTTCAACAAAAAAGAATGCAAAACACGTTGACTGGCTGGCAAGTGCTGTTGCCGCCGGTTGTCAGGGAAGTCGCCATCTTTGGCAGGATTTAGGCTTATCTAATCGTGACGAAGTATC